>CALDJV010000982.1 GCA_937899305.1 uncultured Cytophagaceae bacterium | reverse complement strand
AGCCATCGGTTTTGCCCACGACAACATCCAGTGAATGTTGGGCGAGCCTGCGGGACACTGCTACGAGCGCAAAACTTGTCCTGTAAGGAACTCTGAGGTTTAGCTTTGAGTAATTTCACTAAAATCTCGACACTTATTTTGAAAGCGTTACTTAACAAGTTGAGAATAGGAAGTTGAAAAGCATCACTTGGCTTTTTTCCTTGGTATTATATCAAAAGCCTAAAAATGCCCCGATATACTTATGTAAGATATTTATTCGCTATCGTTTCCCCTATGTATTATACAAGTTACACAGAGAATAGTCCTCAAAAATACAGCAAATTTTATACAAAAAAAACTCTGGACCGTCATCCAGGGTTTTTATATATTTTAAAATATGTAATTTCTAGACTTAGATAGAGAATCCTAAGAAACTCAAAAATCCAAATGACATCAATCCTACTAAAATAAAGGTAATTCCTAAACCTTTCAAAGGACCAGGAACATTTGAGTATTTGATTTTTTCACGGATTGCAGCCAATGCAACTACCGCCAGTAACCAGCCAATACCCGAACCAAATCCAAATACAGTAGCCTGTAACAAGGTGTAAGGTTTACCTAACATAAATAGCGCCCCACCCAAAATTGAACAGTTTACTGCAATCAAGGGTAAGAAAATACCCAAAGCACCATACAATGAAGGCGAGAATTTTTCTACGATCATCTCAGTAAGCTGTACAAAAGATGCAATTACGGCAATAAATACGATCAAAGTAAGGAAACTAAGATCTACACCCGCAAAACTATCTCCCAAGAAAGCAAGCGCACCTTTTTTCAATACATAATTATAAATTACGTAGTTAATGGGAATTGTCATCGTTAATACGAAGATTACTGCCATTCCTAAACCAACCGCTGTTTTCACATTTTTAGAAACAGCCAGGTAAGAACACATGCCTAAGAAATAGGCAAAAATCATATTATCTACAAATATGGAGCGAATTCCAATACTGATAAGTTCCATGATATATCTTTATTTCTTGAATGCTATGTTTAATTAATCTTCTTCACGGAACCCATTGAGGTAACGCTGAATCCAAATCAATATGCCTACTACAATACAAGCCCCCGATGAATACAACATCAACCCGTTAGTAGCAAGGCTATCTGGAAATATCTTGGCTCCAAACAAAGTTCCTGAACCAAATAATTCTCTAATGAAAGCGACCATCAACAAAATAATGGCATATCCCATGGCGTTACCCAAGGCATCTAAAAACGAAGGCCAAGGCTTGTTACCCATTGCAAAGGCTTCTAGACGTCCCATCACGATACAGTTGGTAATGATCAGTCCCACAAAAGCGCCCAATCCTTTGGCAGTGTCGTATACAAAGGCCAACAATAGTTCGTTTACCAGGATTACAAAAGTCGCAATGATTGCCAATTGCACCACAATACGAATACGAGAAGGAATGGTATTTCTTAGCAATGAAGTCAAAACACTAGAACATACCATTACAAATACCACCGCAATTCCCATTACCAATGAAGGTTTCATTTGTCCGGTAACTGCAAGCGCGGAACAAATCCCCAACACTTGTACCGTAATGGGGTTGTCTCCATCTAAGGGGTCGGTAAGAATTCGCTTATTCTTTTTGGAAAACAACCCTTCTTTTTTCTTGGGCTTGATTTCCTCGACTGTTGTAGTTTCTGCTACGTCTGCCATAATATTATATTTTTAAAAAACCGCCTGCTGATGATACATTATTTTAAACTGCATTCATCACCAATAGCCTTGGTTTATCTATAATTGGTTTACTTTCTTTGTTTCTGCATAAAACCATCGTACAGCTTCAGATACTCTTTGAACATATCATTCACTCCATTACCAGTAATGGTAGCTCCTGACATGCCATCTACTTTGTGCTGATTGCTGCTATAGTACTTTACACTTTCGCCTACGTGCTCACCACGTTGCATCACTACGCCCTGAAGGGTACCAGATTCGTCATATAGTTTTTTGCCCTGGTATCTTACTTGAATGTTGGCATCCGAAATGCGCGCTCCCAAACCAGGAGTTTCACCTTTTTGAGCCAATACTACCCCTTTGATGGTATTCATATCTTTGGCTTCTACGGCTACATAGCCCCAGATGACATCCCATAGTCCAAAACCATACAATGGAAGCACATAATAAATGACATCTCCAGATCCATCTTCCCCACGTACTTCATACACAGGCAAATCTCTTCCCCGAGGATTCGTACGCAAAGCCGAATATTGCTCTCCTACATTTACCGAAGCAGCTTCCTTTCCTTCTACCTTCTCTCCTTGAGCGTTTACTACATAAGTTTTTACTCGCTTGTTGTAGGTTTCTACAATGTCCTCTTTAGACTCGGGCAACTTCATAAAGGTACCTAAAACACTCTTTTGAAGTTCCAGTTTTTCATTGGCATCCTTGAATTTTTTCAATCCTAAAGAGGCCGCTCCCAATAATGACCCAGCAATCACTGTGATCAAAATGGTATATATAATGATGTAAGCTCTAGAATCTTTTTTCATTGTTGTGCGATGCTTATGCTTGTTTTAATTCCAATCTTTTCAAACGACGTTTCTTGTTGGCAGCCACCACATAGTAATCAATCAATGGAGCAAATACGTTCATGAGCAATACCACTAGCATAATACCTTCTGGATAAGCAGGGTTGAATACTCGAATGAGAACAGTCAGTGCTCCAATGAGGAAACCATAAACCCATTTACCCATTTCGGTTTGAGCCGCAGTTACGGGGTCGGTTGCCATAAACACAATTCCAAAGGCTAAACCACCCATTACCAAATGATAGTGCGCTGGCATGGCCATATAAGCGTTGCCTCCAATGGCATTGAATAACAGGCCTATCAGGTAGGCCCCACCAAAGGCACTCACAATAATTTTCCAACTTCCTACTCCAGTCAATATCAGAATCAAAGCTCCTATAATACACATCAAGAAGGAGGTTTCTCCAATAGAACCAGGGATGGTTCCAATCACAAAACTTTTAAAGGAATAGAGTCCATTCTTAGTGCTTTGAAAAGCAGCTTCAACTTGATTGGGTATTTTGGCTTTCAGGTCCTTTACCTCAGGTAGGTTATCGGCTTCTTCGAAAGCCTTGGCATTGAAAGCTACCGGGTTGGCAATTTTACCTTTGGCTTCGGCAGCCTTTACCTTGTTATCTACATATTTTTCGCGGGCTGTCTGAATCTGAGCTTCCAATGCACTAGATTTTTCAGCCGCCAGCCCCAGCGCGGTTGCTCGGGTGTAACCATCTAGTTTTTGGACGTTTTCAACTCTTTCAGCTACAATTTTATCGCTCTGGTCGTACTGAGTCCAAACTTTGAAATCACCTGCCATGTTGGTAGGGTAGGCAAAATATAGAAATGCTCGGGCGGTCATTGCAATGTTGAGGATGTTCATCCCAGTACCTCCAAATACTTCCTTGGCAATGATAACCGCAAAAGCTGAAGCCAATGCTACTTGCCATAATGGAATCGTCACTGGCATAATGAGCGGAATTAACATTCCTGAAACCAAGTAACCTTCGTTGATCGCGTGCCCACGTCTCTGAGCAAAAACAAATTCAATTCCTAAACCAACCGCATAGGCTACAACTACTATCGGAAGTACTACCTTGGACCCATAAAGTATCTTGGCCAGAAAATCGGCTTGTTCGCCCAACGCTAAAAAGTGCTGATGACCAGCATTCCAAATACCAAACAACAAACAAGGCACCATCGCAACTACTACTGTAATCATCAAGCGCTTCATATCTATTGCATCGCGTACTTGGGCACCTTTTTCGGGTGTGGTATGCTTAGGAACAAATAAAAAAGTCTCGAAACCATCAAATACTGAGTGTAAGGCATAGAGTTTCCCTCCTTTCTCAAATTTTGGTTTCTGTTTATCTAAAATTTTACGCAAAAATTTCATATCAATATATAGGAGCCTTTTATAAATAGATTAAAGGTTATAAGTAACCTGTTTTTTAAAATCAAGTGATGAAAAATAATGTTTGCCTAGTTGCATAATTTCTAGCAAAAATCAGGCTTCTTGTAACGCTTCGATCCCTTCTCTCAAAATAGCTTGCACGTCAGTCTTCGATACATCTACAAATTCGCACAATGCCAAATCTTCTTCGATGACCTCATAGATACCCAAAGATTCCATTTCCTCATAATCGCGAGCCATGATGGCCTTGAGCAAATACACTGGAAAAATATCCATAGGCACTACCCGCTCAAATACTCCAGTCTGAACAAATGCCCGGTCCTCACCACGCATGCTGGTATTCAAACTATATTCTTTTTTGGGAGATAGAAATGATAGCAAACCCAATGCTCGGTGGATGCTCAATTTATTTTTACCAGGTCTAATCCAACCAAGGAATTCGTATTGATCTCCTTCGGGAATGACACTAATTACATTATTGTAATACCCAACAGATCCATTGATATCGGTTTTTTCTCCAGTCAAAACATTGCCCGATATAATGCGCACATTCTTTTGCTTGAGATTACCTTCTAAAAACTCCCTGATAGAAGCACCTACTCTGGTACTATAATACTTGGGGGTTTCTAGTTCAGAACCAGCTACCGCAATTACTTTGGAAGCATCATAACGACCATCCAAAAACAAGCGACCAATTTGTTGTAAACCATAAGGAGTAGTTGTCCACACAATTTCACCCTTATTGATGGCATCAATGTGATGAATCTGTACACCTACATTACCTGCGGGGTGTTTTCCTTTCACATCATGTTTGACAATTCCATTCAGATTATTAAATACCGATGCTACTCCTGCCTCGGTGCTCAAGTGAATAGCACCATTGGTTAGGTTGCTTAGAATATCTATTCCAGCTTGCAGGTATTTTTCTTGACCCTGAAACACAAAATCGTAGTCAGGGGCTAATGGACTGGTATCAAACCCAGAAATAAAAATTGCTTTGGGGGTGTTTTTGGGGTTGGCTACAATGCCAAAGGGACGTTCAATGATATTGGGCCATACACCACTTTGGGTGAGTTGTTCAATGATTTGGTCTCGGCCAAGCCCTGATAACTGGCTGCTATCGTGCTTGGCAAACTCTGCATACTGAATGTCACGATCAGCCGCGATCTTGATACCCAGTGGCTTACGTTTCTCGCCACGAATCACTTCAGTTACTGTACCGCTTACAGGGGCAGCGTATTTTACCTGCTCATTGAGCTTGTCAAAAAAGATAGGAGTTCCTGCTTTGACTATATCTCCTTCCTTGGCTACTACCTTAGGGCGTTTGTTGCCTACAAAGTTAGAAGGTTGGAAAATATATGTTTCAGGATGAATCGCCTCTCCCATTTCAGCTTTGGCTTTGCCAGCCAAATTTATATCAAAACCGCGTTTTAATTTGATAGACATCTTCTATACCGTAACTTTCTTGTGTTTTAATAAAACTGCGCAAAAATAGTAACTTTTTCAATAAATAAAATGTCTTCGTTTAGATTATAAAAAGGGGGTGTACTTTTTATCCTCAAAATGCAAGATATTGAGCGCATACTGCACTACATTATTTATATTTTTGCTTTCACTATAACTTAATGTTAAGGTTTATGTTTAGTAGGATAGTAGATATCTTTCATACAACAATAAAAAGCATCCTACTTGGTTGAATTTCACTGGATCTAAATCCATCGCAAAAAAATAGCAAATACAAACCAGCCTAAACTTACACCTACCTAAAACACTCACTACCAATAACTTAGCACTTTTTCAATTATCGCATAGGGGGTGTTTTATTGAATAAGCGTCTTATTAGACAGGCCTTTTATGCAACCCCTCCTTTTATATATACTTCCATTAAAATGAACTACTCCAGAATAGTCAAATAGTTGTTAATTTATGGGGGATCTCTGGACAACGTCTATAAATTTGCATTATCTTTACTTCATAAGAAGTATTTTATTCTTTTAATTCAAAACCGTACACATTTTTTTTACTCAAAATATTTTTCATTTTGGATAAATTT
>CALDJV010000981.1 GCA_937899305.1 uncultured Cytophagaceae bacterium | reverse complement strand
AATTCATCATAAAGTTACTTATGCGTTCAAAACATTTGATACAATTTGGTGCGGGAATAGCCGCGATTGTGGTGCTCAACCTGGTAGCGGCCCGTTTTTTTTTCCGCATTGACCTTACCGAGGAAAAACGCTATACCATTGCTGAAGCTACCAAAAAGTTTCTCAAAAACCTCCCTAATCAAGTTTCTATTAATATCTATCTGGCGGGTGATCTACCACCCGATTACAAGCGCCTTCAGACTTCGGTTCGCGAAACCCTGGAAGAGTTCAAAGTATATGCAGGTTCCAAGCTTAGTTATCGCTTTATTGATCCATTTGCGTTCTCTGATCAGGCAAAACAAAAGGCCTTTTTGGATACCCTCAAAGCCAAAGGAGTGAGGCCGACTACGGTATTGGCCAATCAAAAAGACGCTCGTACAGTCAAGGCAGTTTACCCAGGAGCCGTCATTTATTACAAAAAGTACGAGATGGGTACCATTCTACTCAAAAATATTTATCAAAATCGTAATCGGAATGCCATCGCTGAACAACAAATGATCAATCAGTCCATTGAGAATGTGGAGTTCAACCTCGTAACGGCCATTCAAAGTATTATGAGTCCTCGCCAAAAACGCATTGGTTTTTTGTATGGCCACGGAGAATTGGTTCCTTTGCGGGTGTTTGACTTACAAGGAGCCTTGCGCCGAAAAAACTACGAAGTATACAATGTAAACCTGCCTGCCAGTGAAATCATAGATTCTACCTTGGATGCGGTTGTGATTGCCAAACCAGACAGTACCTTTTCTCGGGTAGACAAATACAAGATTGATCAGTACATTATGAATGGAGGCCGGGCTTTGTTTTTTGTAGATGCCGTGGGGGTGCATATGGACAGTGTGATGCGAGGAACCGGTTCCTTTACCTTTCCTTATAAACATAACCTTACCGACTTGCTCTTTCGATATGGACTACGCCTCAATAGCAACCTGGTCATGGATTTGCAAAGTAGTTCGTTGCCCATGAACATTGGCCGTACTGGTAACCAACCCAACTACAAACCAGTTCGTTGGACTTATCAGCCATACATCGATAATTTTGGTAAACATTTGGTTACTAAAAATATAGGAATGGTGGAGCTTAAAATGGCCAGCACCATAGACACAGTAAAAGCTGTAGGCATTAAAAAAACGCCTATTTTGCTCACTTCTACCTATTCGCGGGTAAGGCCTACTCCTGCTTTTGTAGAATACAATGAAGCCCAACGCAAACCTGATCCCAGCAAATACAATCAAAAATCTTTACCAATTGCTTATATGTTAGAGGGTTCTTTTACCTCGATGTTTGCCGGACAGCCGATTCCCACGAAGTATCCTTATCGTGATAAACACAAAGCATATAAAAAGAGCAAAAGCAAGCCCACGCAAATATTTGTTTGTGCCGATGGCGATTTTATCCGTAATGGAGCCCGGCCCGACCGAAAACTCAAACAAATTGTACCTACTCAATTAGGAGTAGGCTATATCGGACAACGAGAAGTGTTTTTTGAAAACCGTGACTTTGTGATCAACGTATTGGAATACATGACCAACAATGGTGGGCTGATTGAGGCTAAAAACCGAAAAATCACTTTACGTCCATTGGATAAAATTCGTATTGCCGAAGATGGTAGCAAGTGGCAATGGTTCAATATGCTGGTGCCTCCAGCCTTGATTGTGTTTCTTGGATTGGTATGGTTTACCTTTCGTAAAAGACGTTTTGCCCGCAAGTCCTAAACTTTAGTAAACAAAAAGGTGTTTGAATAGGGGAGTATAAGTAAAGAGGATGGACTTGTTAAGAATTTGTAAGCATACACTTTTTACCATTTAGTAGGCGTTTTACCAAAAAGTTAGGTTTACCAAGTATAAATTGATGTTATTTGGTACAATTGAACGAAAAACTTTTACGAATTACGTAGTTGACAATGTATTATAAATTAGGATACAACAAATAAATTCTCAAAATAATAGAAGTGTTGAACCAAGGCGAATTATGCTGGGATGATACTTTGCAAATCAAATTCATTATGAAAAAAATCACTAAACACATTCTTTTGTTTGCAATGGCAATGTTTGCCACAGTGCAGCTTTCGGTTGCTAAAGACGGTGAAGGCATCAAGTTTTTTAAAGGAACCTGGGCGGAAGCATTGAAAGAAGCCAAAAAAACCAAGAAGTTATTATTTGTAGATGCATTTGCTACCTGGTGTGGCCCTTGTAAAATGATGGCCAAAAAAGTATTTGTCCAGAAAAAAGTAGGCGATTTCTATAACAAGAATTTTATTCCGGTTAAAATAGATGTAGACTCTAAAACCGGTCGTCCTCTTGCTACCAAATACGAGGTAAGAGCAATGCCGACTTATTTGTTTGTAGGAGGTGATGGAAAATTGGTTTATCGCAAATTGGGTTATATGAAATCTGAAGAGTTTATCTCGGTAGGTCAAAGCGCTTTGAAATTCCCTCAAATGGTCAAGAAATACAATGCGGGAGACCGTAGCAAAAAATTCTTGAATGAATATTTGGCCAGTGTAGACGATGCCGATGCGAAGGTGGTAAATAAATATTTGGCTCAGCTTTCTGAAAAAGAAATGTTGCAAGACGAAAACAACTTCAAGATTATGAGCACCTACGTACGTGATCCAGAGTCAAAAGCTTTTAAATTCTTTTTGTCGCATACCAAAGAATACAAGCAAGCATATGGAGACCAGTCACTGAATCTTGCCGTAGGCATTTTGGACAATTTATACGGCAAGGCATTTGGTAAGAGAAAAGGAGACAAGAAAGATGCAAAGTCACTGCAAAAATTGTTCAATATATTGATGAAGCTTGATCCCATTATGCCAAAAGCGAAAGCCGATGGTATTATAAAAAACCTGCAAAAGAAATTTGATGATGGCAAATGAGTTGACATCATACCAAAAAAAAGCGTGTAATGGAGATTACACGCTTTTTTTATATACAAAATGATAACTTTCTACTTTAATAAATGCTGCTTGGAACGGTTACGCCATCCGGCATCGTATTTACTATTAGCAAAGTAAATCTTCAAGTCAGCATCGTACTTTGAGTCTACAAAAAACACCTTCTTTTTGGCGTCGTATTTACTCTTGGTAAAAAACCAAAGGCCATCTTTGTTGGCGTCGTACTTGCTCTTTACCTTAAAAACCACCAAATCGGCATCGTACTTACTATCTACTGCAAATACTTTGATGTCCGCATCGTACTTGCTGGAGGTAGAGAATACGGTTTGAGCTTGCACCCCTAATGCCGAGATAAATAATAGGCAAACGGTAATTAATAATAACTTCTTCATTGCTGTAAATTTTTATTCAATAATTCCTGTTAAGTAACGCTTTCAAAATAAGTGTTCGATTTAATCATATGCGTGGATTGTTGGGCGAGGCATTTTTTGCGCTCATAGCAGCGCTACGGGCAATAAAAATAACGAAGCTCAGCAGTTCAGGCAGTAGAGAAAAACAGACAGTTATTGCGAACGCGTTACTAGGTGTTTATAACGAAAAAAGTGTTAGAAAAATAATTTTTCGCTGAGTAACTTCCTGTTTTCGAATTTAAACAACAGATACTGCAGTTAGAAATTGAAATATTTTAATATTAGATACCAGAATATGCGTTAAAAGTAACCTGTAAGGCTTTAATCAGGCGTCATAATTGATATATTTGTTTTAACTATCAAACAACTTTTACAATTATGCTGAATCTTGCCATCCTTGACATTATCATCGCACTTTCATTTACCTATTTTATCTTATCAATGATGGTATCATCCATCAACGAAGCGGTTTCCAATGCTCGAAACTATCGGGGCAACATGCTTAGAAATACCCTTTTGAATCTTTTTTATGAAAAGGGGAGTGGGAGTACCAAAAATACCAAAAAGGTGAAGGCCACGAAAACCACCAAGGGAGAAGTGAAAACAGAACCCGAAACTGAAAACGCCTGGAAAGACTGCCTTGATGAGATTATGGATAGTCCGTTTATTGATTCGGTTCGAAAAAAAGCCAATCAGTTTCCCGCTTACATTCCCCCCGAAAACTTTACATTGGCCGTGATGGAATTTCTCAAAGAGCAAGTGAAAGATAAAGACGGCAAATACGATGAAAGTAACCTATTGCAGGATTTGAAAGATAAATTGGAAGGCAATAAAGTCCCCCTCATCAAGGGAAAGTTCAAGACCAAACTGCTCACCCTCATTGATAAGTCACAAAATGACCTGGATCGTTTTAAAACCGAATTAGAATCGTTTTACAACAAATCGATCGAGCAACTTGGTAGTTGGTACAAGCGGAAAATTAAAATGATTTTGTTTGGCTACGGGGCACTTCTGGCCATTGTATTCAATGTAGATACGTTTCATTTGGGGAAGGTGCTCTGGCAAAAACCTTCTGAAGCTACCACATTTGTAGCGCAGATAGAAAACTACAAGGCCAAGAAAAAAGATACTACAATGACTGCCGCAGACAGTACGCTTCAGCAGATAGCCAACGAGACAGTCAAAGATATTCAAAAAAATTATGGTACCCTGAAGCCTTTGCCTATTGGTTGGAATAATAAAGAAACCGCCCCTTTTGTGCGGGTGTTAGGAATTAAAAACAAAGCAGAAAAAGCCGCGAAAAAGTTTCAGACCACAGCCAAAGCAGCTTGGTTCGACATTCTTACCAAGTTGCTTGGTTGGTTTGTTACTGCAGCGGCCGTGTCTCTGGGAGCGCCATTTTGGTACGACGTGTTCAACAAGATGCTCAACATTCGCAAATCTATTGCCCCATTGCCACCACCACCCGCGAGCAATACTCCAGTGCCTGCTCCTCCGGCAGCAGTAGTAAATACACCAGCACAACCCCCAAAAGAAAATCCTCCGAAAGAGGATTCCAAAAAATAAAAAAAGTTCAAATAACTTGAGCTTGATGATGGGCATTTGCGGATAGTAAATAATCGGCAAATGCTTATTGGTATTCTGGATGCTTTTGGATAAAGCTTTGGAGGTTAGTGAAAGCCGTTTTACGTACCCGGTTTTGGACCATTGGTGTCCACCCTAATAAATAACCCATAGGGCCCAAGGCCATTTTGGCCCAGCGATACAGGTTGAAACTATCCTGATGCTGAACGATTTTTCCTGATTCGTTGAACTGAAACTGGGCATCGATGATGTTATGTACTGAGCGCCCAGTAGACGAAAACAAGTATTTGGGTTCCCAGTGACAGCTGCCAGTTTGTCCTTGAGCTTTGACATCCGAGAAGCTCAAGCTAAAATCTTTAGCACGCGTACACAGCATATGCCACATAGCACGCGTTTGTTTGCCATTTAGATTTTTGAATACAGCATCGGTAAAGGTGACTTCCTCAGCATAGCAATCGTTCATGGTAGCATAATCCAGTTTGTTGAATGCTTCGTAAAAACGGGTAATGGTTTCAGTATGAGTAGATGACATGACAGTATGTTTAATTTAGAAACGAAACAACAAAAAAAGGAGGAGTTTTTATACAAAATCGTTTAAAATCAAGAAAATAATGAGCAACCAGACAATCAAAATAACAATAACCGTTGTAATTACCTGCTTTCCTTTTTTCTTCGCGTCCTTAAGGTCATCTGCATTTTTCTTGTCAAACTTGTCTTGCTCCAAATCGTGACGGAGTTTTTCTTGATTGCGTTTAAATGCCTCCTGAAAATTCTTTTTTTGGTTACGTTGCTCCTCAATTTTTTCCTGATGATATTGCTGGTGGATTTCTTTTTGTTTCTTTAAAAAAGCATTACGAAACATATCCATTTTTTCGCCTTGTTCTTGGGGGGAACGAGAAGTAAAGCCATTTTTTTGAGTGCGTTTTCGTTGGTTATGGGGGCGAATATTACGACGATCGCGGGTAACATGCCTTATTTTTTCGGCGTGTAGATAAATGAATTTTTGATCGTAAATTGCTTTTTCCTGTTCATCGCTCAATATGCGATAAGCTTCTTGTATCTCTCTAAATTTATCAGCAGAATAATAAGGGTTGCGC
>CALDJV010000980.1 GCA_937899305.1 uncultured Cytophagaceae bacterium | reverse complement strand
TCAAAAATTTGGATTTGATCACAGTACCTACGCTCATTGTTAAATGGTTGCGCGAGGCGTCGCAAAACTATGGACCATCGACCGTGGACTATGGACTAAAGAAACTATGGACTCTAAAATAAAAAACTACCAACTACTGACTACCAACTACTAACTAAAAAAACTAATAATATATGAACTGGAGATATAAAATTACTGGGGTGATTGTCGTATTCGTGTTTTTCATCATGTTTTTGGTGGTAAAAGCCATGCGGCAAGATGATATCCATTTGGTAGCCAAGGATTACTACAAGCAAGAAATCGAGTACCAAAATGAAATCAACAAATTGAAGAATGTTCAAAATTTGGGGGACCACTTTGAACTAGAATATGTGTCTGAGCACCATATGTTCCGGTTAAAATTCCCTGAGAATACCAGTAAGGGGGAAATCCGGTTTTTTCGCCCCGCCGATGCCCGCAAAGATTTCAAAGTACCCATCGCGGTGGGGCAAGACGGAGTACAGTTGATTCCCTTGCAAGGCCGCAAAATGGCCCAAGGTTTTTGGCGCCTGAAAATTGATTGGCAAGACACTTACAAAAAGTATTACGTGGAGCGACGGATTACTGTAGGTACCAATGGCCAGATAAAGATTCAGTCATAAGTGAAGTATTTTATTCTATTGTTGCATTTTTTCTATTGCTACATTGTTCCGCTACGCTCATTGTTGCATTGTTGAGCTACGTTTATTGTTCTATTGTTTCGCAAGGCGCTATAATAATTGTTGATGATTGATTATTGCGCAGGGCGTCGCAAACTATGGACCATCGACCATTGACTATCGACTAAACAAAACTACCAACTATTGACTACGAACTACTAACTAAAAAAACTGTGGACTGAAAACTAAAAAAAAAGATGTTACTATATACCGCATTTATTTTGGGTTTTTTGGGAAGCTTTCATTGCGTAGGTATGTGTGGGCCCATTGCTTTTGCGTTGCCCATCAGCAAGCGCTCCTGGGTTCAGTTGATCAGGAGCCGGGTTTTGTACAACCTGGGACGCATCATGACCTACAGTATTTTGGGGTTGGTGGTAGGTTTATTGGGGCGTGGCGTCGTGCTTTCAGGAGCCCAACAATGGCTGTCGATGATGGTAGGCACAATGATTTTACTGTATTTCCTTTTGCCTCGTTCTTTTACTCGTAAACTAGAGGTCCCAAAACCGGCCTATTCATTGGTATTTAGAATCAAACAACGGTTCGCTCATTTGTTCAAACAAAAAACTACCAAAGCCTACCTGCTTATTGGGCTCTTGAATGGATTTTTACCTTGTGGGTTGGTGTATTTGGCCCTGGCAGGAGCGATTGCTACCGGGGACGTTTGGCAAGCAGTGGCTTACATGGCACTATTCGGAGCAGGTACGTTTCCGGTGATGCTGACCGTAGCATTGGCAGGTAATTTTATCAAACCTCAATTGAGGAGCCGAATGTATAAATTGGTTCCTGTATTTAGCATCACCCTGGCGATTTTATTGATTGTGAGGGGATTTAACCTGGGCATACCATACCTGAGCCCCAAGCTGGTAAAGCACCGCGACCACACCAGCCTGGAATGTTGTGAAATACCTGTTTCTGCTCCGCGATCAAGCTCAGCGCATAATACGGAGAAGTCTGCGACAAAACAGGTAACATACCCCCATAATTCAAAAGAAACCCACTAACCAAGGGTGTTTATAATTAGTCTTACCAGATACCCAATTGCTAGTGGCAGTTGGGTATTTTTTTTAGGCATTTGTACATGTTAAAAATCAGGCATAAAATGACGATGCTTGAAATCAGATTTTCCCCATATGCGGTGTTCGTTTTCAAATACCTTGACCTGAAGAAGGGTTAAAACCTGCAAAGCCTCTACTACTGTGATATCCACAAAATAAGTAGCCAGATAAGATTTATCAGCCTGCCCCTTGAGTAGTTCCCTGAGCTGAGTTTGTTGAGCCAGAGTGGTGACTTCCTGCATTTGTTGTTCATACAAATCAAAACGAGCGCTAAACTCCTTGCCAAAGTACTCAAAAAAACGTTCTACCTGAGGCTTGGCTTCAGCATTCAGAGGCATTTTGGTATTAGGATCTACTCCTTTACCCACATACTTGACCATGTCTGATTTGAGGCGGTCAATAAATTGGATATATCGGTTGGTATAATCCATTATTTTCTCGGTACGGGCAAAGGTTTGAGGATCATTTCCTTCTTTCTGGAAACTACTCATATACCACTTACGCTCTCGGTACCACCATTGATTGTGCTGCTCCAGACTTTTCAGAATTCTAAACTCCCGTACTGGTTTAAGCGCCGAGGGAGATGGTTTTTCGCAGCTGCCCAAGCTCCCCAAAATCAATAAAATACCAAACAAAAAAAACTGCCTCATACAATTTGATGCTTATAAATATGTTTGTGTCTTGCCCTCTTGATATCCCTACTTGCTCAAAAGTAAGTAACGCGTTCGCAATAACTGTCCGGTTTAGTCTTACTCCTCTTCGCTACACTTCGTTGCTTTTATTGCCCGTAGCCCTGCTACGAGCGCAAAAAGCGCCTCGTTTAGCTTTGAGTAATTTCACTAAAACCTCGACACTTATTTTGAAAGCGTTACTAAATATAAAAACTTTACCAAAATTGCTGATTGATTCTCGCCATAAATTATTCAACCATGCAACTGATCTTTCATCACCAAGGCTTTGAGTTGGGTTACATTCTGGGCTATCTTGTCTTGTAGATGAAGGCCAGGGAAGTTTTGGCAAATTTCACTAAAAGAGTCACCCTCAACCACTGTTTGCCAGTCTTCCAGCTGTTGTATCAATTGATATTTGTGGTTGTGGATAAATTGAAGTACAGTTTCCAGACATTTTTTTGTAGGGCGATGAGAAAACAGTTTCCCGTTCAAAAACGCCCCCTTGTGGTTTTCATCTACCGATAAAAAAGGAATGGGTTGACTAGGGTTCACAATGAAGTTGGTATTGTTGGTATCGCTGCTTTCTACTATTTGGCGAAACAACAAGATATTGACATAGTGAGGAAGCCAATCGGGGTGTTGCTCCCAGTCGTTTTGCTTGAGCCAATGTACCATTTGCAAAATAGGGATATTTTCTTTGTCAATCTTGGTAATGCCTTGGTGCTGTACCGTGGGGTAATGTTGCAGCCCTGGGCCAAAGTCTCGCATAATCAAGAAATAAGCCGGGGCTTTGGCCAGCTGGGTATCAAGTAACGCAATGTGGGTTCCAATTTTGGCCAACCCAAATAATGGTTTTAGTTCATCTACCCAGCATTGGTACAATACATTATGGTGGAGTGCTTTGAATCCTCCTTTTACAAATACATTGGTTTGCTTGCCTTGGTAGTCTAGAATGGCATAAAAAGTAGGCGTTTTATTGGTCACATTCATGCGTACTTGATGCTGTAATAGCTTGGATACAGTTCCTAAACTTTGGGTAGGAGCTACATAAGTACAATCGGGCAAAAAAGAACCGTCAAATGTTAGCATTGCCAAATGGTTTGGTTTTGAAGCAAAAGTGGGAACATCTTCTCAATGATTTGGGTAGATTTGGCCATTCGGTACCCATACTTTCGCTCAATAGCCAAGTAAAACTTTCGGGCTTGCATCAAATAGGGATCTTGCCCTTGGATGCCCTCCCGAAGATTGGTAATCATGGCACCCACATCAAAAAAATGACTCATACGAGAGTGTTGCTGTTGTCCGGCTGATACCTGCTCCGCGAACTTTCGGTAACTCCCATGCGACTTGGCGACCTCTTCTACCGACCATTGACGGGTATTGATATTTTCTTTTTGTCCTTGTTGATGCAACACCTCATAGTTGTTTTCTTTAGATGTATTTCCTTTTCCCCGATCGGTGTGCTTGTCCAGAGCGTAGTGGGGTACGGCAAACCTTCGTCTTTGGGTAATCTCATCTGCTTCATTACAAAACACCATTTTTTGCTCGGCAGAAATCGGCTCCAAATCGGCCAATCGAGGAATGTCGAGCTTGTAATGCGGGTGTTGGGTAAGTATTACTACTGCCATCATAAGGTTAAGGCGTGGGGTGCCCATATCTTGGATGTATAAAGTATACAAAGTCTCGATGATCGCACGCAAAGTAGCATCGTTTTGGGCCATATGGAGCATCAAATACCAACTGTACATGCTGGCATTGGTGGCCAATTTTTTAGACGTCTGGGTAATCTTTTTGCCCAATTGCTGAGTCAAAAGCCCCCGATTATCGTCGCATTGCCAATACATATTCAGGTAATTGGCAAAAAACAAAGCATTCAAGACTTGTTCGTTTTGAATGGCATTGACCAATTGCTTGATGGCCGAAGCCACATCTACCGTGTTGGCATCAGTCCCCGAAAACAAACTGTAGTGAAACTGTTGATCAATGATGGCCACTAAATGATCTGGAATAGCCGTATCAGGAAGTTTTTCGGGAGGTTCAGTAAAAGAACTCACGTATAAAAGGGCGTTGTTGACTACTCGGTTTTTGTGCGCTGCTACCAGTAGTTTAATGGCTTGAATGGTGACCAGAGATTTTTCTTCTGCCTGCTGCCAGTCCGCATACAACTGCTGCAAAGGAATACACAGACCCGGTTCTCCAATACTAATGTCTTCGGTTGCAATTGTGAGAATTCGGTTGTACAAAGCCTTGCCATAGCCACTATTCTCGAGTTCCCCTCCCCAAAACAACGCAGGTAATAAGTTGCCTCGCCTTACTTCTTTTTGAAATGCCGAAGTAACTTCGTCAAACTTGTATAGATTTTTTGTGTGAAATTTACTTACCATTCGATCCTTGATAAAAGTGAACCTAATAACTCGTTCTTTGACTCACCAAGTTGGCATTGTACCATATATCATTGCTGATTTGTTGCAACATCACCAAGCTTTCCATCAAAGTAGTTCCCTCAAAATAACTTGAGTACAAATCTCCTTTCCAGGTTTTTAGATCTGGCAAAGGTACTTCCTTTCCTATTTCTTGGAGTAAGGCGACGTATTGGTTCAGTTTTTTTTCCAATACAGGCACTTTGGTATGGAGTATCTTGGCGGTTATTTTTACTTCGTTGGGGCGTTGAGGAAGTTGAGTTTTGGGTTGTAACCCATTTCCTGCTTTTGTGATCAATTCCTTCTCCAATAACTGAATATCGGCCAGAAGTTGAATCACCTCATTTTTAATCCGTTGATTGTTTTGACTGATCAAGGAATCAGGCGGAATGTCTTTGAGTACCACCTTGGTAAAGTACTCGAAGTCTTGCCTTTGCTTGATGGTAGCCTCTTGCAATACCCGGTATACCTCTGTTTTTCTTGGATCATTGGTTTGGTCAGATGTACACCCTCCCAAAGCAAGAGTCAGCAATAATAACCCGAAAAGCTTCATATAAGTCTTTGATTTTGAACAGCTTTTTACAAATTTGTTAAAAATATAGTACAAACTGATGCCAAGATCAAAAAAGATTATATTTGCGGCTATACAATATTGCGATAGATAGCGTTCAAAGAAATACGTTTGTGCAACGATTGGTGCCCAACCTGGTACTACTATACACAACAAAACCTTGATCTTCAGACTATTACATTTGTAACCAACCTTTTACGGTGATTTTCTTTGGAAATTTCACAAGAAATGCAGTTATGAATGCGTTAGCCAGATTCGGCATTTAGTCTGTCAGCGTTAAGAACTTGAGCAATGAAGCCGTTAAAAAATGATCACTGACATCCGTTGGTAGTGCGATGGCCCTGTGTAAGGATGGAATGTTTGAGCATTTTAGGCGTAATGAAGCAAGTTTAGCTAAATAGACTAGAGCCGCGGCATTTTTTGTTTCGTTTTTTTTGCTGTAGAAAAAAATGAAAGGCTTAATGAAAACCAGTTCTTCATATTTTAACCTGAACTTCGTAACTGGTATTTATTAAAAATAAACAAATTTTTGACCTGCGAGAGGTCAGTTTGTAATTCATCATAAAGTTACTTATGCGTTCAAAACATTTGATACAATTTGGTGCGGG
>CALDJV010000979.1 GCA_937899305.1 uncultured Cytophagaceae bacterium | reverse complement strand
AGTTGGTAGTTTTGTTTAGGCGATAGTCAATGGTCCATAGTCCACAGTTTTTTTAGTTGGGAGTTGGTAGTTTTTTTAGTCGATAGTTCATAGTAGCGCAAAGCGGTACAAATCAATAATGATGATAATGTGTCGCTTCGCGCAGCCATTTAACAATGAGCGAAGCGGAGCAATGTAGCCATGTAACAATAGAAATTAATCATTGGTACTCCACCTGGGGCCAGGTATTTAATACCATGAGGCTAAGTTCTGATACCCACCAAGGTAATGTCATCCCGTTGTTCGGTTTCGTTCTCCTGAAACTCCTTTAGGTGTTGGATGACGCAGGCTTTTTGCTCTTCCAGAGAAAGATGGGCATATTGGGCCAACATTTGTTTAAAACGTCGAGAGCCAAAATTCCTACGGTTAAGATCGGGTAAATGAATCATCCCATCAGTTGACAGATACAAGGTACTCCCCTTGGGGATTGCTATGCTTTCTTCCTCAAATACTTTATGGCCTTTTGAGCCTCCCACCGAGGAGCGGTTGGCGGGTATTTGGATGAGTTCGTTGCAAGCCTGTGGTAAGGTATAGAATAAGGGACGTTTTGCGCCCGCAAAAGTAAGCTGATGAACTTGAGAAGTGGTTTGTTCTAGTTTACAAAAGCAAATATCCATTCCATCACTGTTGCGGGTATTGGCTTGTTTCAAACTTTGGCGAATCTCGGTGTCTAACCGCTGCAATACTTTGGCTGGCGAGTATACCTTCTCGATATGAATGATCTCATTCAATAGCGCAAAACCCATCATACTCAAAAAACCACCTGGAACCCCATGCCCAGTGCAATCTACCACCGCGAAAAATGAAATGGGGCTTGCCTCAACACCTGATGTATGACGAGGTTTGACCGAAGCTAGCCAATAAAAATCACCCGATACAATCTCCTTGGGTTTAAAAATAACAAAATGTTCTTGAAACATTTCCTGCATTTCGGCTTGAAACGGAAGCATGGCCCGTTGCATACGTTGTGCATAATGCAAACTATCTTGGATGTGTTTACTCTTTCGCCCTAGTTCATCTATAGTATCATTTAAAATAAAATTATGGGCCTTGATCTCAAAATTTTGGCGCTCTAACCTGGCATTCGACTCTTCTAATTTTATTTCTTTAGCTTGTAGACTTTGATTGATTTTCATCAACTCCTGCGATACTTCCTCAGTATCTTGTTGGTGTTTGATAATCTCCTGATTTTGTTTATTCAATTGTTGGTTTCGTTTTCTAATCAGGTAAGTAAATGCCAGAATAAGCAACAAGAAAATACCCATCCCGATAAAGGCGTTACGTCGTAACATTTGTTCCTCATGCAAGATTTGTTGTCTCAGTTTTTTATCTTTTTCCAACAACGCAATACGCTGTTGACGTTCTTTATCTCGAGCCCTTTGTTGTTCAAACGCCAGTTGTTGAATTTTTTTATTGTTTCGCAGCGAATCAATCAAAAGTCGTTGTTCTTCACTGCGTAGTTTTTGCTCTGCCATAGACAACAGCTGCTTTACCTTTCCTTTTTCTAGTAATTCATTGTCTAGTCGGGATTGCTGTAATTCTTGTTCTTTTCTCAACAACGTCAACTCAGATGCTTTCAAGGCCAATGTTTGTTCTTGTTTCTCGCTTTCTAGTTGCAACTGGCGATTCAAAGACGCTTGTTTTTCTTCCTCAGCCAATAATAACCGATAATCATTTTCTTTTTTCTCGATGGCCAATTGTTGGGCGTACAAGGCTTGTAGTGTTTGTTGGTTTTCTACTTCGATCTCTTCTTTTAACTTGACTAACCGTTTATAATAAGTCTTCAATTGTCGGTGATTGCGGTTTTGTTCATGGATTTTAATATACACCTTGTAGCTGTTTTGAAGTACCTCTTTATTTGGATTGGCGAGGGCAATCCTAATGGCTTGCTTCAATTTTTTTTCGGCTTCATCAAGGTTACCTTGGATACAATAATTGGTAGCCAACAAATTGTACAAACGAGCAGTTTCTAATAGATTAGGTTCTTTTTTGCGTAATAGAATGGCTTCCTCGAGATACGCCTGCGATTTTTGAGGTTCCTGTAAAAAGTTATAGGTAATCCCAATATTGGTCATTAAGTCCGCACAAATGCTTGAGTATTTTTTTAGAGGTTTTTGGGTCTGGTTGGCTCGATATAATTCCAATGCCTCTATAAACACCTTTACTGCTTCTTGTGGGCGCTTGAGTCTCTTGTATAAAAAACCAATGTTACGAAGTGTACGGGCTTTTTCAGCCATTTTTTTTCGGGTAGGCAAATTTTTAAGGATCAATTGCTCATAAGATAAAGCAATGGAAAGTTTATTGTTTTGCTGATGAATTTTTGCCAGTTTTTTCAAGGTATTCAAACGATCTTTTGCCAATTTTGCACCTTGCTGTAGCCTCAAAAGTTGCTGATAACTGATAATGGCTTCACGAGGCTGATTCATTTGGCAGTAGGCATCACCCATTTTATCTAGTAACAGGCGAATCAAAGCACGATTTTTTCTCCGACTTTGCAGTATTTTTTGACTTCTCTGGTAGTTATCGAGCGATTTTGTAGGACTTTGCCATTGCAAGTAAAGGTTACCTATTTCGTAATAGACCCAGGCAATATCATTGGATTGTTGGAGTTTTTCGTAGATGGTTTTGGCCTGCAGAAAATGGTTCAGAGAAGAGGCAAACTTTTTGAGTGATTGATGTACTTTACCCAATATGAATAAACTATTGGCAGTACCTCGTTCATATTGCACTTTATCAGCCAATTCCAAAGCCTTTTTGGCACGTTGGAAGGCTAGAAAAGCTTGTTTGGCAAGTAAAGCTTGTTGCGCTTGCTGGTTCAAACGAATCACCTGATTGGTATCTATTTTGACTGGAGTAGCCCATAACCTAGCATGGGTACCAGGAAAAATAATTATGAAGTAGCCTAGGATAAGTATATGTATGATCCAGCGTAACATATGTGTACAGAATAGTAGAACTTGAAGCTTGCCCTAATGTCTGAAAGGTGTTTTGAACATTGTTTATGCGTAGTTAAACAATAATAACTATTTTTTGAGGGTTTTACAAAAAGCAATGATGATTTGAGTTCATTGCGTTGAAATTCTTCTCTGGTTTAGAAATGTGTCATTTTCTGATTCAGGCTTAAGTACGCTGTAAACAAAATATGCTATGATGCTTTCGTTTACAGCCTACCAAGGTTGAAAATTAGAAAGTGATTCGTTTTCATACTCTAACTTTAACTGTTGTTTTTAAAAAAGCTTTTTTATACTTTTGCAACAGTTGATAACGCAACTAAATAACATGTCAAATAAATGCTATGATTTAGACGATTCCTTAGGGTATTTGGTCAATCAAACTGCCCGAGCTATGAGTCATCAGTTCAATCAAAATTTTTTGCAGGTGGGGCTGAATGTAACAAGTGAGCAATGGGCGGTATTGGTACAGCTTTGGGGGGATGATGGGTTGAATCAGCAAGAAATTGCCTGTAAGGTAGGCAAGGACAAAGCAAGTATTACTCGGCTGGTAGATGGGCTTGAAAAACGTAATCTGGTAGTAAGAATTGCCGATAAATCGGACCGAAGAAACAAGCTCATTTATCTTACTCAGGAGGGCAAACGAGTGAAGGAACAGTTGCTCAAGGTAGCAGTAGATACCTTGGATGATTTGCAACAGGGAATCTCTAAATCTGATTTGGAAAATTGCAAGAACGTGCTGCGAAAAGTATTTCAAAACTGCCTGCAAGCGTGTAATAAAGGAGATTGAAGCAGGTTTTGAATAAAAAAACACCCTCAAGAATCTACCGAATTTATATTTTTCTGATCATTTTTTTGAATCCTCCCGATAGTCCTCTTAAAAAGAATGTTTTGGCTCATTTATGCCGAAAAATGACGCTGTTTTTTGCGATTTTTGGCCAAAAGCATTAGATTACAAGATGTTTTGAAAAAATATTCGGGCAATTAATGGTATTTGACCAAGTTTAAAGAATAAAATTTTTTAAATATTATTCTTTACAGTTTTTTCTATATCTCGAGTATTGACGTTATTT
>CALDJV010000978.1 GCA_937899305.1 uncultured Cytophagaceae bacterium | reverse complement strand
CTTAGTTAAAGTACAGTTCATAAAAGCGAATATCGATTGATCATTTTACAGCGAATGTCAAACTATGAATGGTTGACTAACCTACGTCAGTCACCTCAATCATTATTCAGTGTTCGTAAATCAATATTTTACCAATAACTTTAACGACATCACCATACACCATTGACCATTTTATTTCAAGAGCATTATTATGCAAAAATCAAATCAAAAAGAAGCGCTACGAGAGCAAATTCTACATCAAAATATTTGGAAACTAATGCTGAAAATGGCTACTCCTGGCATATTAGGAATGCTGGTCGTAAGCATTAATAATTTTGTAGATGGCCTTTTTGTAGGAAACCTCATCGGCCAAAATGCATTTGCTGCCACTTCTTTGGTGCTTCCCCTTACCATGATTCCGGCAGGCCTATCGGCAATGGTTGGGGTAGGTTCAGCCTCCATATTGAGTCGTGCCATTGGTTCTAAAGATGTTGCCACTCAACGAAAAGTATTTAGCAACCTCATGGGCATGTCAGTCATCATTTCTGCGGTATTAACCGTATTTGGATACATTTTCGCCCACGACCTTATTGCATTTATGGGAGGCAAAGGGGAAGTATTGACCTACGGAGCGGCTTACCTCGAGATATTTATGCTTGGGTCTTTCTTCCGGGTTTTTGCCATTGCGTCCAATATGCTCATCCGGGCCGAAGGCAAGGTAAATATCGCCATGAAGTATGCCGCCATTAGCATGGGAGTCAATATGATACTTGACCCACTTTTTATTGCAGGATTTGGTTGGGGCATCGAGGGGGCTTCTCTGGCCACAGTAGCAGCTTTGGTGGTCTATTCACTTCTTAACTATTGGTATTTCTTGCGGGGAAAAAGCTCTTTTCCAGTCCAGATTAGAAAAGTCAATTTAGATCGCTCTATCATGCCTCAAGTATTGTCGGTAGGCATTGCGGCTATGATGCTTCAATTGATGTTTTTGTTACAACAAACCTTTGTTTATAAATCCATCGCCCATTATGGCAATGACAACGACATCGCTTTTATGGGAGCTTGTTATCGGGTATTGATGCTAGCCATCATTCCAGTGTTTGGGATGGTGCAAGCCATGCAACCCATTATAGGGATCAACTACGGAGCCAATGATTTTACGCGGGTTAAAAAAACCGTCAAAATATTTATTACTGGTGGGGTAGTACTCTTAACCGCCATTTGGTTGCCAGTACAACTATTCCCCGAAACCATTTTGCACTTGTTATTACCTAAGGTGTCTTTCACGGCCACCGATTTAAATAATTTTAGAGTAATTATGTCATTGTTGCCAGTCATTCCCATCATTTTTATCGTGGGTAACTTTCTTCAGTCTATTGGCAATGGTTTGCTATCGGCTATCATCACGGTTACTCGCCAAGTAGGCTTTTTTATTCCAATGGTCCTGATTTTGCCTACTTATTTGGGTGTAAGGGGGGTTTATTTCAGTGCTCCAATTGTAGACGTTTTTGTCATTACCGCAGTGTTGATATTCCTCATGTTAGAATTTAAGAAATTAGATCGCAAGGAAGCAGCACTCAAACAAGAGGCTCTAGCTGGTAAAACTCAGCCTGCTACTCAGCCCGTTTTGGGATAAATTTGACATCTGAAAGTAAATAAGTAAAATAGAAAAAATAAAATAATCTAAATTTTAGTAGCTAATTTCGGCACGCTATTAGGTGGATTTATATAGATTTGCACATCATACAATGACTGGTTAATCAGTGCTACATAAATCCGATTTCTATGAAGAGACTATGTTTGCTATGGATTGGGGGATTTCTGTTATTAGGTTCGTTCACAGTACAGGCCCAATGCCGAATGTGTTATTTGACCAAAAAACAAGCAGAAAAAGCAGCAAACTATTTAAAAACACAAAAAGATATTATCTTATTTGCAGGTTGTGAACTGAAAGATATTGCACGTCGAGTATCAATAAAAAAGGTAGAGATTGAACCTACTGAAATCAAAGGCAAGTTTCAGATCAAGATAGAGGGTTTTATATTTGCTACTTTTGAAATTGAGGACAATATGGTCACTCATTACACCAAAACGGTCTCGAAAGATACTTTCTATATAGATTTGGCCTACATTCACGTACGTACTGGGGGTTATACCAACCACACTACCCAACAATACATTTGGGATGCTACTTGCCTGGGAGTATACCTCGGCTATACAGTAGACCCTTGCATAGATCCTTTTGACTACCCGAATCAGCCGAGATAGTTTATTTTACTTTTCAGGCACCTTATCATCCAGGTTTTCTTCGTCTTCTGGATTGTAGGCACCCTTTGAACCACCCGAAGAACCAGATGTTTGATAGACACCAGCTGGTGGATCACTAGGCATGGTTGGCATAGATTCAAAAGGCTTGGTAGGCTTGAGCGATACCCCAAATTCATCCCGTAGAATTTTTTCAGGAGCCTCAACATCAGCCATTGTTTTTTTTGGCTTCTCAGGCTCTTCTTGCTTTATTTTTTTCGCTTTCTCTTCTCCTTTTTGGGGATCCATTTTCAATAGATTGAGGAAATATCGCTCTGAAAAACCAGATAGAAAAGCAATCAGTAAATAAGAACCAAAGCTCTGAATGGTAATCCCTGGTAATACTTGCCAACTCAAAAATACACATAAAATGGTTGCGGTAAGTCCCCCCACCACTGGTTTCAATTGAAACTTGAGCTTGCTTTCGTTGTACTCACCCAACCCTACCCGGTTTGATTTTACCTGCATCAAGCCGCTGAAAAACCCTCCTAGTGCTCCAATTACCGTAAATCCTGCCATCATCAACCAAGCATTGACATACATCGGGAATTTCAAGCTTTTGACCAAGGGGGGCATGATGTCTTTTAGGTCGGCCATAAACAGAGGCGAAAATAACATGACCAATAAAATCGTGAAGATACCTCCCCTTATCAGCAATTGTAAACGCTCTACCTGTAGGCCAAAAGTAATGTCGTTCACAATTTTGGCCCACTGCATAGCGTTGACCATTTCCATATAAGAATCACGTAAGTAACCATCTCTTACCATTCCTTTGGCATCTCGGGTAGCAATCGGACGAATGCTTTTGGCTCTTTCGGGGTGAGTTTGTTCAAAAAATGTCCGCATGTTTTGGTACTTCACCTCCACTTTATCGGCTTTGTACAACCAAATCCGGTAACTGTCTACCAACGACAAACTGTTGGTGATGTTTAGTAAGTGATGGATGCTCTTGCGCTTGTTTTTGGCTTCTAACCCTTGCCGACTTACTTTGAGTAACTCTACTATTCTATGGGCAAAATGACGTGCATGTTTTACAAACGCTGGATCGTCGACATTGCGACTGAAAGTGAGTCTAAAATCGCTTTCCAGTTCTACATAACGCACCCGAAGCTGGTACATTGAATAATCTTCATAACTGTCTAAATTTAGTTTATCGTCATCGTCGGTCAGCCAACTGGGGGTAGGCCAAAACTCATCAGACAGCCATTTTGTTTCCTCTTCAGTAAGTTCCAATTGTCCATTCATAGTTTTTTTTAGTTAGTAGTTTTTTAGTTGGGAGTTAGTAGTTGGTAGTTTTATTTAGTCGACAGTCAATGGTCGATGGTCCATAGTTTTATTTAGTTAGGAGTTTTCTTTAGTCCACAGTCCACGGTCGATGGTCCACAGTTTTTTAGTTTGTAGTTTTCTTTAGTCCATAGTCCACTGATTGAATGCAAAGTGAAAAACAGATCCTTCCTTCGTCAGGACAAGAATGAAAAATGATATTTCGCTTCGCAGAATTAATCATCAACAATTAAACATCAATAACCGCAGAACGAAGTTCAAGCTCTGCCGAAGGCTAATCAATATATCGCTTCGCGCAACAATTTAACCATATAACAATGAGCGAAGCGGAACAATAGAACAATTTAGCCATAGAACAGTGTAACAATAAAGTTAAAAACTCAACTAACTTCAATAAAAAAAGGCAAGATTTTAGAACTATTTTCTAAAACCTTGCCCTTTATTTCGAAACCATACATAACTTTTTAGGTATATCCTGGAAAAAAATCGGCATA
>CALDJV010000977.1 GCA_937899305.1 uncultured Cytophagaceae bacterium | reverse complement strand
ATATGGATTTAAAAATACTATAGCACATGGAACAAGCAAATGATTTTTTGCCAATTGTGGGTACCGATCACCTTGAATTTTACGTAGGGAATGCCAAACAATCTGCTTACTACTATCAAAGTGCCTTTGGCTACCAGTTGGTAGGGTATGCTGGCCCCGAGACGGGGGTACGCGATCGAGCTTCTTATGTACTACAACAAGGAAAAGTGCGCTTGGTATTGACAACTGCCATGCGCCCCGAGTCAGAAGTAAGCGAACACGTAAAACAACACGGCGATGGCGTAAAAGTATTGGCCATCCAAGTAAAAGACGCTTACAAAGCTTTTGAAGAAACCACCAAGAGAGGCGCAAAACCCGCGATGGAGCCTCAAACCTTGAAAGATGAGCATGGCGAAGTAAAAGTTTCGGCGATTCATACCTATGGAGAAACCATTCACAAATTTGTAGAGCGTACCAATTATAATGGTATTTTTATGCCAGGGTACGAAGCCCGCGAAGGGATCAAATCAGTGCCTGTGGGACTCAAGCACGTAGACCACTGCGTAGGGAATGTAGAATTGGGTGATATGGACAAATGGGTGAAGTTTTATGAAGATGTCATGGGCTTCAAGTTATTGATTACCTTCGACGACAAAGACATTTCTACCGAGTATACTGCGCTCATGTCCAAGGTAGTGTCTAACGGAAACGGTTACATCAAATTTCCTATCAATGAACCTGCTGATGGACGTAAAAAATCACAGATTGAGGAATACATAGAATTTTATAAAGGTGCAGGGGTGCAACACATTGCCATTGCAACCGACGACATTTTGCACACGGTAGGGGAGTTGCGTAATCGGGGGGTGGATTTCTTGTATGTACCCGAAACCTACTATGATGACTTGGAAGATCGGGTAGGAAAGGTAGACGAAGACATGGATGACCTGCGTAAATTAAACATTTTGGTAGACCGTGACGAAGAAGGATATTTGTTGCAAATTTTTACCAAACCCGTAGAAGATCGTCCCACTTTGTTTTATGAGATCATTCAACGCAAAGGAGCCAAATCATTTGGTAAAGGCAATTTCAAAGCTTTGTTTGAGGCCATCGAGCGCGAGCAAGCCGTGAGAGGGAACTTATAAAACCTCTAGTGGTAAAATACAAATATGGTTGAAAGAGAAGCGTTGGCTTCTCTTTTTTGTTATATTAGATTAATGTGTGTTTTCAGGTTGATTGCACTCTGTAACTTAATACAGCAAGCAATTGAGATGAGCGAATTCGGAACAAATGGTATGACGTAAAGCATTTACTTCTTGAATCATAATCAAATATTAAACATCAATATGAGCCTCATTATCTCCAAAAAGAAACCTTACTATCCCATTAGCCACCAACTCAGAGGTTATTTGCAGGCATATAGCCGCCATACTACCTTTTCTCTCAATTACGACGATTTGCTACGTTATACCGATGCTTTCCCGTTAGAAGATCGCTATGGCCAAGATACCCTTTGGGAAACCGTAATATACCCCCAACATCTCATTGATGAACTCAACGATGCCCTCAAATACATCTATGCCTTGATTAAGATGGATGGGGATCAAAACTTTTCTCGCCATCTATACATCGACCGTATTGATTATTGCCGTTTTGCCAATTCCAAACCTTTCCGAATCAGAGTCGTCAATCAGTTCAACGACAACTACGACTATTTTTATGTGAAAAAAGCCGATGCTTCTCGGGTGTACGGATTAGAGTTGGAACACATCTTGTCTCCCAACCGAATCAACTATGTAGTACACGAAGAAACCCTGATTGAGGAACACATTGCGGGTATTCCAGGAGATGCCTTCATAGACACTTACTTGACGCGCAAGGATGTCAATAAGGTGCGCATTGCCAAAGAGTTTATTAAGTTTAACCAACGGTGCTTTGTAAAACTGTTGGGAGACATGCGTGCCTACAACTATGTGATTGACATTACCCCTGATTTTGAGGATGAACAATACCGGGTACGTGCCATCGATTTCGATCAGCAATCTTACGAAGGGCGTCACCGCATGTATTTGGCGCAATTTTTTAAAGAAAATAATTCGGTAGTCAATCTGGTTCAGCAATTGATCAACCCAGATACCTTGGCCCAATACGAATTAGAAGAGCGTACCTTGATGGCCCGGAGAGCTCGTCAGGCACATCAGCGAATGAATGATTTGATGGCAAGCATGCGACAAGACAGCCTTTCAAAACCAGAGAAAGTGGCCCAACTCAAAGGTGAATTAGCTGAATACCATCAGGAAAAAAGATTTCTGGAATGTCATAGTATGGGAGACATTGTTCACTTGAATATGCAAATATTGTTGGTTGAGAAGTTGAACACGCCCTAAGGTGAACGAGCATTTAGGTTTGTTTGAAAAGTGTTTGATGGATGAACAACTACTAAATTCTCAAAAAGTTATATTCTAATTCCCATCCAAAGCATATCATCGCGTTGTTCGGTATTGATCATATGCGATTGCACAATGGCAAACAACGAGGTCTCTTGTTCTTCGACGGGTAATTGATGTATTTCCAGTAAAATTTCTCGTAGTCGAAGCGAACCCAATTTCATCCGTTTGAGGTCATGCTGGTCGGCCACACCATCAGTACCTCCATATATCATACTACCTTTTGGCAAGGTCATCGGGCAATTCTCGAACTTCTTATTTCGTTGTTGTAACCCGCCAATAGATTTACGTACCCCCTTGATGACTCCCACTTGCTGAGGTTGGTCAGCCGAAATATAATAGAGCGGGCGTTTGGCACCAGCGTAAGTCAAATGAATACACTGGTCAACCTCTGGCTCCATCACAATGACCCCAATATCCATTCCCTCGATAGAGCGTACCTCTTGTTGATGCAAGGCCACTGAAACTTGCTCGTTCAATTGAGTAAGAATATTGGCGGGGTCAATATTTTTTTGCTGTAGAATGATTTTGTCAAGCAAATTATGACCAATCAGACTCATGAAAGCACCCTGCACCCCGTGACCGGTACAATCAGCAAAAATGACGACTTTCTTGCCTTCCACTTCACTGGCCCAATAAAAATCTCCTGATACAATGTCTTTGGGCAAGTAGATAATAAAATGCTCTGGAAGTAACGCCTTCAAAAGCTGAGGAGTAGGTAAAATGGCCTGTTGTATGGTAAGTGCCGCCCTGATGTTATTTTTGAGTTGTTTATTTCTACTTTGTAATTGATCATAAGCTTTGGTGATCACCGATTCGCCAGACTTAAGGCGATGATTCAAAAACTTAAGTTCTTGATTGTTGGCTTCAATCTCGGCTTGTTTTTCTTGTAAGTGTTGATTCACCGCCTTGAATACCCCTTTTTGAGTTTTGAGTTCACGGTTTAATTTTTTTTGCCTTTGGGTACTACGGTATAAGAAAAAAGTAAAGCCCAATACCAAAAGCAAGCCTAGACTAATGGCGTACAAGTAATAATTGCGTTGATTGATTTCTCGGGTGATGGCAGTGATTTTTTGAGATTCTTGCTGGTCATATCTCCTTCTCAGTTCATTCTGAATCAACTGATTACGGGCTTCCTCTCGCGACAAGCTATCCTTGTAACTAGAATAGATTTTATGGTATTTAAATGCCTCGGTAATTTGCCCTTGAGCCTCATACAACTTACTGAGCAATTGATACACATTTTTTAATTCCTTTTTGGTATTTACGGTTCCTACCTCATTCAATGCACTGGTTGCGTACTTTTTGCTCTTGGTCAAATCGTTGAGCGATAGATAATATTTGCTTCGCTCGATTTTTAACCGCACATGCTCCAGAGGAAAATCATTATTGGTAAATATTTGATGACTCCTGTCAAAGTTAGCTGATGCATTGGCCGTATCTTTTTTTTCTGCTTGAACCATTGCTATAAATTTCAATGCCACTGCTTGTACCAATACCACGTTGGCTTTTTTGGCATTTTCTAGACTTTGAGTAGCATATTCAAAGGCGCGTTGATACTCCTTTTTAAGTAGATATATTTCAGCAATATTTACCTGAGCAATCGAGATACCTTTGATATCCTTTTGCTTGAT
>CALDJV010000976.1 GCA_937899305.1 uncultured Cytophagaceae bacterium | reverse complement strand
TCAGTAGGAACTTTTCCTGGTAAGGAAAACATCAAATGACCAAAAACCAATAATAATGGAAACACCAAATATGAAGTAAACTGTAGAGGAGCCAGTGTGCTCGCCATTGCAGAGTGCAGACCTGTGAAATTGACAAAAAGTAAACACAGTAAGCCTCTATTCAAATATCTTTTTTCAGGAAAAAGGAAGTACTCCATGTATTCAAACTACAACTTTCGATGATCTGGTTAGGTCTGACGATTTAATTACCATAAGATTTTAAAACATTACTATACATCAAAATCTACATATGAGTAAAAAAAATAGGGTAAGTTTTACCCGCTAATAAATGGGTAAAGCTTACCCCACATGATCAAAATCCTGTAAGCGTGAGGTTACCGATTATTTCGAGGATCACGGGCCTTGTCTTTTGTTTGCTTTTTTACCCAGGTTACATATTTACCAAACTCTTCATTACTTAGCAACTTTTCTTTAGTATTGTAATGCAAACCCAAAGTTTTGTGATCAAAAAACTTATGAATAGTAGAATGGCACATTCTACACAAGTTTAGCCCTCGAGTATGCATTTCTTCCTTGTCAAACTTCTTTCGAAATAGTTTTCGCTTGTGTAATGTACAGGGGATTAAATGATGGAATGAAAGCGATTTTTCGCGTCCGCAGATTTCACATTCGCCGTATCTGATGCGTGTCATGATCGTGTTCTGTTAAAGTGTTGTTTAATCAATCTATTTGCCAAGGTGATATTTTGTTAGTATACGAAAGATCAATACAATGGGTTAATAATCGGGGAAATCATTTTTTAGCAGAAACTATTAAGATAGTTTCTCTACTATAAAAATAGTAACTATATTTACCACATTATTCAAACAAAAAGCCTCTACTCTAGCTATATAATAGAGTAGTATGTAGTGCAATGACTCTGAGAACGGTTGTTGCAAACTACAGAATTAAATTTTAACTCCTTAAAGTTTAAAAGTGATTATGATCCACAAAAGTTTTACAAAACACCTGTTCTGGTGTTTTATAGCCATTCTATTTGTAAGTCAAGGCCTGTTAGCCCAACAAAAACTAACTGATAAAATTCCTTTTGACCCTAGTGTAAGAACTGGAGTACTTAAAAATGGGATGAAGTATTATATCCGCAAAAACGCCAAACCAGAAAACCGGGTAGAGTTAAGACTAGCCGTCAATGCTGGTTCACTTCAAGAGGATGACAACCAACAAGGCTTGGCTCACTTTGTAGAGCACATGGCTTTTAATGGTACCAAAAGCTTCAAAAAAAACGAGCTGGTAAGTTACCTACAATCTGCTGGAGTAAAGTTTGGGGCCCACCTCAATGCTTACACCAGTTTCGACGAAACAGTGTATATGCTCTTGATGCCTACTGACAAAAAAGATGTTCTGAATACGGGTTACCAGATTCTAGAAGATTGGGCCCACGGCATTTCTTTTGAAGGTGAAGAAATAGACAAAGAGAGAGGGGTAATACTTGAAGAAGAACGCGCTCGTAACGAGGCTGGGCTTCGTTTGCTCCAAAAACATTATCCCGTCATGTTTAATGGAGCACGATACAGCAAGAGACTCCCCATTGGTAAAGTCGATATTATAAAGAACTTCAAACACAACACGATTAGAAAATTTTACAAAGATTGGTACCGCACAGACCTCATGGCGGTAATCGTGGTAGGTGACATAGACCTGGATGAAACCGAGAAAAAAATCAAGTCACAATTCTCGAAAATAAAACCTACCAAAAATCCTCGTAAAAAAGTATCGGCGGCTATTCCTCCCCACAATGACACCAAGGTTTCTATCCAAAGCGATAAGGAAACCATGTTTGCCCAGGTTCGCATTATGCACAAAAAGCCGGTAGAGAAGTTTACTACCTTGGGTGATTATCGTCGTCGTTTGATGTACAGCCTACATAGTGGTATGTTGGGACAGCGTTTGAGTGAATTGACCGAAAAAGCCAAACCTCCTTTTGTAAATGCTTTCTTTGGCTATGGAGGTCTACAGCGTACCATAGATGCCTACAGTGGATCGGTACTTATAAAAGATGGAAACTTTTTGGGAGGCTTGAAAGCACTATTGATTGAAGGCAAACGCGCTAGAAAACATGGATTTACTCAAGGTGAACTAGATCGTTACAAAAAGGTTTTATTGAACCGTTACAAGCGTTCTTACAACGAGCGTAACAAAACCAATTCTAGAAATTACGCTGGTGAATACGTAGCTCACTATCTTACTGGGGATCCTGCCCCTGGAATTGAGTTTGAATATGATTTCGTAAAAAAATATTTGCCTGGGATTACCCTGAATGAGATCAATCAGTTGTCAAAAAAATGGATGACTAAAGACAACCGAGTAGTAACAGTATCGGCTCCTGAAAAAGACGGAGTGAAAATACCTACCGAAGCAGAAATCAGAAAAGTACTTAAAGAAGTTGCGTTTAGCCCAGTAAAACCTTATCAAGACAAGGCTGTGTCGGCTAACTTGATGGAAAAAATGCCCAAACCAGGTAAAGTAGTAAGCTCTAAAACATTTGCCAAGTCTGGAGTAACTGAGCTTACCTTGTCTAACGGGGTAAAAGTAAGGCTAAAGCCCAGTAAATTTAAAGATGATCAAATCTTGTTTGATGGATTTAGCATGGGAGGAACTTCTTTAGTAAATGATGACGACTACTGGTCGGCTCGAAATGCTACTGGTATTGTGAGTGCCAGTGGAGTAGGTAAATTCAAGGCAATGGACATTCGTAAAATGATGGCAGGTAAAACGGTACGAGTAGGCCCTTACCTTCGTAACCTGAGTGAGGGAATCAGTGGTTCTACTACTCCCAACGATTTAGAGACTGCCCTACAAATGACTTATTTGTATTTCACGGATATTCGCCGAGATGAAACTGCCTTCAAAGCCATGATTGCCAAGAACAAGAGTTTTATGACCAATATCAAAGCCAACCCAAACTTTTATTTCCAAGAGCAAGTAGCCAAGATATTGAGTAACAATAACCCAAGAACTAAGTTCTTTTTGAGTGATGAAGAATATGCCAAGATTGATTTAGACAAAGCGCTGAAAATTTACAAGGAACGCTTTGCCGATGCCAGTGATTTTAAATTCACTTTTGTAGGTAACTTTGAAGTAGACAAAATCAAGCCTTTATTAGAAAAGTATTTAGGAAGCTTGCCTACTACCAATCGTAAGGAAACTTACCGCGATTTAGGGGTACGTCCACCTAAGGGAATGATTGACAAGAAATTCTACAAGGGCAAAGCGCCTCGTAGCCAGGTCAACCTTATTTTTACTGGTAAGACCAAATACAGTGCAAAAGATGAAAGACTACTGAAGGCAGTAGCGGAGGCACTTAGCATCAAGCTTATTGAGAAACTTCGTGAAGAAAAAGGTGGAGTATATGGCGCAGGAGCTTTTGCCAGCATGGATAAAATTCCTTATGATAGTTATTCAGCACAGGTATCTTTCCCTTGTGCTCCTGAAAATGTAAATGATTTGGTTGCGGCTACTTTAACAGAAATAAAGAAAATACAGAAGAACGGGGTTACTGACAAAGACCTTAAAAAGGTAAAAGCCCAGCAAAAGCGTACTATGGAAACTCGTATGGAAAATAACCGCTACTGGTTAAATGCATTGCGTAGTTCACAAATGTATGACAGAGATCCTGAGAAGATTGTAGACTATCAGAAGGGCATCGATGCTTTGACTTCTAAGGATATGCAAAGAGTAGCTAAAAAATACCTAGATACAAAAAATTACCTCAAATTGGTATTGTATCCTGAAAGCATGAAGAAGTAAGTATCATTGCTCAAAACTTACTCTTTTTATAATATGGCGGAGTCAAACCTCAGGGTTTGGCTCCGTTTTTTTTATTGAGTTTTTATTTTTATTACCCAACCATACTACTAGACATTTTGGCTAGAATTGAGGCTGTCTCATAAGCCAAGTATCACCAAATTTTCTTCAAGAAAAATGGAGCTTCGGCAAATTTATACCTGTCAGGTATGGTACGATATATAAAATATGAGTTTACTGAAAGTACATTATGAGA
>CALDJV010000975.1 GCA_937899305.1 uncultured Cytophagaceae bacterium | reverse complement strand
GTGTCGGATACATTTGAGGATAAAAGATAGGAAATATTAGCCAACAAAGCAGGGAAATCAAAAAAATGGTTGTTAATTTTATAAACTCACAATATTTTTTTGGTTCAACTACCTAACCCATGGAACATCCAGAAGCACAAAAAATCATTGAACTTACCATCAACGATACACCTCATCGTTTGTTATTGGCCGATCACCCAGAGGCTTGGCAGCAAGGCTTGATGCATTATCGGGAACTGACCGAGGCAGATGGCATGCTATTCGTGTTTCCGGTTACCGACTACCATTCTTTTTGGAACAAAAATACCTTTATGGATTTAGATATTTATTGGGTGGCGGGGGGAGTCATTGTAGGAATGGATTTTTTACCCTCAATTGAAAAAAGTGGTGACTTGGTACATGTATTTTCGCCTGAGCCCGTAGATTGGGTCATAGAAATTGTACGAAGATGAATAAAAAAATCCTGCCATTATCAAACAGCAGGACAATATATTTACAAGCGGTGATATCGCGCTCGTTATGATTTATTTCTGGCTCTTTTTGGCTTTTCTCTTCGCCGCTTGCTCTGCTCTCATCGCTTTGAAGTGAACTTGCTGAGCAGCATTCAAAGTACCAGTAATGGCCTCTTCTCTACGAGTTACCATTTCTTTACGCTCTTTGGCCATTGCTTTTTTCTCGGCAATCAATTCGTTTCTTTCTTTCATTAGTTTGGCTTTTTATTCTTTACCCACTGGCTTAGAAGCTTTCACTTTAAACGCTTTAAACTTCGTCTTGAACTCTTTTCTTCTGGTTCTCAATGCCTTTTGGTCAGTGTAGAAAGTCAAATAAGCCTCTTTGATTTTAGCAGTTTGAGCAGCAGAAACTTTGGCACCTGCCGTAATTTTTGAGTTGACGTACTTGGTAATGTTGTTTGCTTTTTTAGCTGATTTTTGCTCTGGGGTCTTCTTTTGTGCTTGTGCAGCGAAAGTAAAAGTAACAAGTAATAAAAATACTGGTAGTAGTCTACGTATCATAACTCCAAAAAAAATTAAATGATTAAATTTTAGTTTTTCTGTGTAATAACGCCAAAAAACAATTTTATTGAAAAAAGTCTATTGATTTTTGACGCCACAGTGAAGTAGCTTTTTTGAAAAGCCTCGCAAATTTATGGAAAATTCATTGGCTTATCAATCAATCTACATTTTTAACAAACTTTGGTAAAAGTAATTTCATTGAACTTTAACATAAGTGTAGTACACCGTTTCCCATTGTTTGTTTTTTAAAATGATTGTTATTCAAGTGATTACCCTTATATCACAACCATTACACTATAAAAAACTATGAAAATAGTTATATGTTGCACAAAATTTCTACTTTTTATACGAAAAGCAGCATTTGGTATAAAACCACCTCATATTAGGGCCATTTTCACGTAGTAATTATATGAAAATCACCCAAACCAAATCAACGATGAAAACACTCATTACTTTACTTTCTATCAGTGGCTTGTGTGCCCTTTTGAGTTTCAAGTCGCCTAATCCACCTCTGGAAAAATGGCGCAGGTATAAGTTCAAACAAGGTAATTTTAAAGTAAAGCTTCCTGCCAAGCCTACCGTCAAAGAGCGTAGAGATCGGTTTATAATCGAAGCCGAATCGGAGGGAATTGTTTACCAGGTTGAATTTAATAAAACCAAGCAAAACAATGATTTAAAACTAGTGAAACAACTGGTTACCAAAGAGTTGACAAAAATAAAACGTGAAGCAGGTCTAAAAGAAAACATCAGGGTAGAAAATACCATGGGTACTCAAATGCTCAATTTACCCGTGCAAGAGATTCGTCTACGCAATGCCCGCAACCAACTGTACCAATACCGGGTGCTGGTCACCAAGCATCATACTTATCGCTTTATCATTATCAAATACAATAAAACACTGGATCGAGCTCGAGCCGATGCGCTTTTTGGCTCTTTTAAGCTAATAAGGAAGGAAAGGTGATTAATTCTATTGTTACATTGTTCAATTGCTTTATTGTTCCGCCTTCGATTAAATCAGGTGTCCAAAAACAGAGTTTACCTGGCTTCTGATATTGTTATATTCAATTGTTTCGCGATGCGTTGCGAAACAATTGAACAATCAGCCGAAGGCGGAACAATAGAACAATAGAAACTACCTGTGGCGCATTCGCACTCATCCTGGTTTTATCTGTGGCGCATTCGCACCACTAGGGGGACGACAACGCCTTTGGTGTTGGCCTTGAAATTCATCAACGACTGGTCCATTTTAATCTCATTTGGTTTGGCCATTTGTGAGCCCAATGCTTTAGTCAAACGCTGCTCAAAAGTACCTGGTGTTTTCTCAATGTCTATCATGATGCGAGCCAAACTCAGCGATTTTCGAGAAAACAAGATGCAGAAATAGTCCATTCCTTTGGTATCGTCCAACGAAATCACGTGGTCTTCGTGAGGAATGATGGTTTTGGATCGCTTGTGATTCTTGATAGAACTAATCTTGGTGCCTCTCGATTGTTTATGATAAGCCTCCAATACATCACCACTAAATGGAAAAAGCTTGAAACACTTCTTGGTACCGTCAAAATTGAACGCGTATACGTGAATCCGTTGATTGTTGGTAATGGTAATCTGGAAATTATCGCCACTGGTATATGAATTTACCATCTGATACTCATTCCCTACCTTGGTTACACGCATGTCTTGAAACACCTCCGAGTCTTCCAAGTATTGTTTGAATTGCACCGTGCCCGAAATTTTGGCCTTAGGGATGGACTTGCCTACCATGTCGTCGGATAACAAAACTGGAGTAGAAGGGATCATTTCATAGGCCTGAGCGCAATATTTTTGAAAAGAATCATAATGGTAGTCAATGAAACCCTTGTTGCCCCATTTGGTTCCCCAGCTGTTCATAATCTCAAAAGCTTGTTTGTCATCGTCGTACCCTACTACTACCATCGCGTGTCCTCCCCTATTGGCATCAGCTGGTGCGGCATCTTTGTACACATACTTGGCATAGCTAAAGGTAAAACCTATTTTAATGGCTACAATGACTGGATTACCTGCGGCCAAACTCTTTTTTACCATTTCTACTTTGTTTTTGGCATCACTAAAAAACAAGCGGTGGTAATCCTTGATTTTATATTTTCCAGCCTTGCTAATTTCTCTCGTATTGGGCTTCAGGTTACAGTCAAAAGCAAACTCCTTCAAAGGAACTGCCCCTTCGGTTTTGAGGAGTTTCATTGCATCATACAGGTAAGTACCTGCTTTACAGTTATTGTCTCCTTTTTCTTTGATTTGGTTGTATATAAAGGAGGGCGAAAAGGCAATTTGATCAATTTTCTGCTGGTCGGTCAGGTTGTTTTCCATTGCATAAATGATGGTACGCGCCCCATAGGTCGAAGACCAAGCCACACAAGTCCCGGTTTTTCCTTGGCTTTGTGGGGTAGGACAATACTTTTTTAAAGAGACCTTACGCGGTAGGGCCTTGAAGTCTCCTCGAGAAACATGAGCCAATTGTACCTGATTGTACTTTCCTTCATCTATTTTGAGGCCTAGGCCATATTCAAAACCTTGGGCCTGGGTAGTTGTCAACGATCCGGTAAATATGCTTACTAGTAATATTAAAGTAAATAATTTTTTCATATCAGTTGAGTGTTTAGTAACGCGTTCGCAATAACTGTCCGTTTTAGTTTTATCCCTCTTCGCTACACTTCGTTGCTTTTTAGCCTTTGGCAGAGCTCGGCACAGCGTAGCTGTAGCCATCGGTTTTGCCCGTAGCCCTGCTACGAGCGCAAAACTTGTCCTGTAAGGAACTCTGAGGTTTAGCTTTGAGTAATTTCACTAAAACCTCGACACTTATTTTGAAAGCGTTACTCAGGTGATGTTGCGATTTTATTGAGTCCGTTTTTAAATCAACTAAAATTGCTCAATAAAAATGAGTTTCGCAATGCCTGTGTGTTTTGTTTATTGTAAACTTAAAAAGCTTGAGAGGAGCGGTTTGTAATGAGGAAAAGTAGGAATTTTTCAGGTTTGAATGAGTAATCATCACATATTATCTGGTTTCACAAAAAGGGTTTTGTATCTTCAATCACAAAAATGTACACATCACTACCGAGCTCGGTCTATGGAATCAACAACACAATTTTGGTTTTGAGTTTGATTTAGGAGTATTGAAGTAGTTTTGGTGGACATAAATTGCCGAGATTCTTTACTGACAAATGCATGGGAAATGTCTGGGGGAGGAGGCAAATAAAATAACGAAAGAGGGAAAATTGAAGGGACAGTAAACCTGCCCCCATCAATAAATATTAAATCACTCAGGAGTTTTTATACCTGAGTTTGTTTGATAACGTCTTGTACGTGATTTCCGGCAAAATCAAAAGGGTAACGATTAAACGCTGGAAACGAGATCTCATCGTACGACAACCATTCTTCCCTTATTTGATAATAATATTGACCTTCCAGGCATATACAAGCCACTTGTTGGCTGTTGCTATTGTAATAGATCACATCCAATACCTGCGCATAACCATGTCGATCATTTAACTTCACTTGGTTCCCATCTGGACTCACGACGCCCAAAGGAGCTTCTTCTTGCCATTTTACGTGCGTATCATTTAAAACCATAGTATATAATTATAATAGTAAATTGTTAGTGTTATTTATATTGATCAAGGTCAAGTACTGCCTCGATCCCAATAGATATTATAGTAAAATAGTCTTTTTTTGCTCGCTCAGAAACAACGAAGATAGCAGACGAATCATTAGTGAGCGGCAAGCATTTTGAATAAGAGGTACATTGCCTAAAAAATCA
>CALDJV010000974.1 GCA_937899305.1 uncultured Cytophagaceae bacterium | reverse complement strand
CAATCCCCTTTTTTTTACCAATAATAATTCACAGTATTTGGCGAACATGTTATACTGAGGGTAAGCCTTATATTTTTTGCCTGATTAGAAAAACGTGTTCTTTCACACCACATATAACACATTTCAACCAACTTTGTACTCTCTTTTTGACAGGTTTTTTATGTTAAAAAACTCGTTTTACAAATAGTAAACTTTAATTTCATATATTTCATTAATTTGACTGTAAAATGAGTCGTTTTTTTACCTATAAAGCAGGCGTGGGGATATTTAGTAACGTGTTCAAAATAAGTGTCCGATTTTCGGAAAAAGTTTGTTTGCCAAGCGACTTTAAAAATCGGCTAATAGCATTGCTATTCGGCTATTTAGCCTTCGGCAGAGCTCAGCACAGCAAAGCTGTAGCTTCGGTTTTTAAGGAAGCATGGCGAGCAAAATTGAAGCGAAAAACGACAATTATTGCGCAACTGTTACTTAATACAGGAAAGGAGGTAAAATTATTTACTTTGATGCTTCTAGATACGGTCTGGTTTAGAAATGGTAACCCCCCAACTGATAAGTTTTTACAACCAACCAATCAGAGGGCTCCAATCACAGATTTTCAATTACCCTGAACACGCAGGTGCTCTGAAAATTAAATCAAGAGAATTTTAGAAAAAGTTGCCTGGAGGGTAAAATATTTCTCACTTCTTAATTAAACGCTTTCTAATGAGCTCACCTTGATGCTCAAATTCTACAAAATAAACCCCTTCGGCCCAACTACGGGTATCCAGTACAGTGTGACTAGCTTGTGGATCTAATCTTCCCCGATACATAATTTTACCTTGTATATCGATGATGGTCAACGGGGTGTTCGCCTTAAAATCAGGTGATGCCACAATAAATACTTGCTGAGTAGTAGGATTGGGGTATAACTTGACTGGATCGGTCATTACCTGAGCCTGGCCTCCCTGATTATTCCGTATACGTTGCAACCCTACCGCATTGCCCATGGCGGCTTGGTAAACTTCTTTGGTGATATCATCTTGTACAAACACTACTACAGAAACTTGTTGAGGGTCATACACATTTTGTAAGGTCCAGGTTTGGGTCAAATTCTCCGAGGTTTTTCCATCGGTCCAGGCTACCAAAGTGCCTGCCGCACTGGGCAACATTTTCTTCACTACGTTTCGGTAGGTAATGCCGTCACTGGTTACTCCGGTAATTTCCCGTTCTACCACCACCATATGCACAATCAAATTTCCAGTAAAAGCCATGGTGTTATTGATTTGGGCCTGCACTTGCAAATTTGAGCCTGAAGTACCCGTAAAACTAACCTGGATATCGAAAGGAGATACCAGCAAAGTTCGTCGACTATAGTAGTCAGCTCCCCACGTCGAAAATACCTGAGTGTTGTCTATCAAGCCATCTATGGCGGTTCGGGGCACTTCTCCTACCCCATAGTACAAGGCACGAGCACTCGGGGCAGCTGGGTTGTCTTGGTTGAAAGGATCAGTACCAGGAAAAACAGTATGATATTGAAGCTTGACTACTTCGGGACTATTGTTGGTAGTGAACTGATCAATGGCTCCGTTCTCATCAATCGCGGTTGGATCAGTCACGTTGGTAAAGTGTTCTATCAATACGGTTCTATTTCGTTCTCCTACCGAAAAATTATCAAAAGCAAAACCATCCAGGCTTGTTCCAAAAGGGTTGCTTTGATCGCTACCAAAAGCCACCCGAAAGCGTACCGTACGATAATTAGGGTTGTTGGCAATTTCATTTTTCAAATCATCCAATACAAAAAGTGCCTCTCTCCAAGTAGTATCAGTATTACCCGCCCAACCAATGATGCTTCCATTCCAGTTTTCCAGGTTGGCTCCCTGGCTGCCCGGATTCCCTTGAATACCAATGGTATTGTACCATTCCAGCCCTTGGTTAATGTCTCCTACTACCCTCCAGTTTTGGCCATCATCCAGGCTTGCCAACAAAATGGCTCCATCCGAATTCTCATCGGTATCGGTCCAAATACGTAGGCTCACAAATGGACGATCTAAATTATCAATGTTAAAACAAGGGCTTTCTACGTAAGATTGTTCATCGACATTATAGGTCGTGGCCAAATGGGTCATCCAAACCTGATCATTCGTTCCATCACTCTTGATTTTGGCCCCAGCGGGGACTCCTCTCTCCCAGCTTGAGCTTTGCCCTCCGGCAATCCATCCTCCGTCATCCGAGTTAAAATCCTGAAAGTATTGCTGTTGAGTGGTAACGGTGACCAATGGAAATATATTGATGGTTTTAGTCACCGTTACTGGGCACCCTCCATCAGTATCAATCACCAATGTGACCGTGTACATACCAATGGCGGCATACCTATGAGAAGGATTTTGTTGGTTAGAGGTATTGCCATCTCCAAAGTCCCAAGTCCATTGATTGACAATCCCTGGAGAGCTGACCGTGGAAGCATCGGTAAATTGAGTAGGTGCTCCCAGACAGGCTCCATTCACGTTAAAATCAGCCACTGGTACCGGGTTGATCACTACTGTTTTTTGTATCGTAAATGAACAATTGTTTTCGTTGGTAGCCGTCAGTTTTACCACAAAAGCATTGAATGTGGAAAACTGATGGGAAGCATCTTTTACCTGAGCTGTTACTCCATTGTCTCCAAATTCCCATTGCCAGGTCCAATTGGAATTGGTATCGGCCGCAGTAGGCACAAACTGGGTTACTTCGCCAAAACAAGTATTACTGAAGGTAAAGTCCAGCGTTTGCTTAGGAGACATAAAAACAATGACCTCTTGGGCAGCAGAAACATTTTCACAACCATTGCCATCAGTAAACCTGTAGCGTACCCAATAAGTACCTGGCGTAAGTAATGTGGGTTCAAATACATTGGTGGTACTATTCAAGGCGGCATTGATCGCAAAACCCGTGGTAGCACTTACACTACTCAGCTCGAAGGTGCCTTGACCAGGCAACAAAGTAACCCCATTAGAGAAAGGAGTCAGTCCCACTCCTGCCAAGTCGTTGCAGTAAGTTGCCTCCAAACCAGTAAACGATAAAACGGGTAAAGGATTCACGGTAAATCGTTGTATGTCGGCCGTATTTTCACAACCATTACCGTCAGTATAGGTAAAACTCAAGTCAAAATCTCCGCTCCCAATTACCCCTGGATCAATTGTACCACTGGCAATGTTGGTAAAGCTTGCTTCATTAGATTTTTTGAGCTTGAACTGAACATTACCAGGGATCGGAATGGTACTACTTCCATTCACAAATGGAGTAACGGTAAAACTCGCATCGCTGAGACAATAGGCGGTATTTAAACCAGTGAAATTGAGGGTGGGCAGCAGGTTGATTGTGACGGTTTGGACACTGGAAGTAACTGTACAACCATTGCCATCAGTATAAGTAAACCTCACCTCAAAATCTCCACCTGTCGTACTGCTAGGATCTAAAGTGGTACCTGAAATGGCAGAAAAATTACCCGAAGGCAAAACCCGTGTCTCAAAAATCACATTGGACAAATCGGCCCCGGTAATGGCTGTTCCATGATTGGTGGGGGTCAACGATACCGAAGTTTCACTGATACAATACGCCGAATTTAGCCCGGTAAAATCCAATACTGGTGCGGCAAAAATAGTAATTTGCTCAGCATTGGAGGTTCCTTCACAACCATTGCCGTCGGTATACCTAAACCTGATCCAGTAAGTGCCTGCCGTTAATTGAGATGGATCAAAAATATAAGTAGTACTGTTCAAGGCCGCATTGATCACAAAACCAGCGGTAGCACTGGTATTACTTAATTCAAATGTTCCATTCCCAGTACCCAATTGTACTCCATTTGCCGCAGCTCTCAGGGTAATATTGGTGATATTATTACAATAAGTGGCATCTAGTCCAGTAAAGTTAAGAATAGGCAATGCATGTACGGTAAAAGTTTGTACGCTTGATAAATTCGCGCATCCATTGCCATCAGTATAACTCAGTAATACATCAAAATCTCCGCTTCCAATTACCGCAGGACTGATGGTATTCCCCGCCAGGTTGGTGTAGGTAGCCTCGCTGGATCTTTTGGTCATGAATTGAATATTTCCTGGAATTGGAATCGTACTACTTCCGTTTACAGTGGGCGTCAAAGTGATACTACCATCAGTTACGCAGTATTCAGCACCAAGCCCCGAAAAATTCAGGTTAGGCAAGGCATTGATGGTCACCGTTTTGGTTCCTGACACTGCCGAACATCCATTGCCATCAGTATAACTGAATTGAATTTCATAATCTCCGGCGGTCAACGATTCAGGGCGAAAACCAGTACCTCCCATGGGTTCAAAAACTCCTGATGGTAAACTCCTGATTTCAAACAATACATTGGTCAAATTGGCTCCAGTAATGGCGGTTCCGTGATCAGTTGGCGTAAGACTTACGGGGTCGGCATTGATACAATAGGCAGCATTGAGTCCAGTAAAATCCAATGAAGGAACTCGATTGATGGTGAGGTTTACCGCATTAGAAGTACCTTCACAACCCACCGAATTATTATAGCTAAACCTTACCTGATAAGTGCCCTCACCAAAAGTAGCCGGATCAAAGGTAGTCCCCCCCAATGGAGTCCAAGATCCAGTTGGTGAAGTAGTACGATACTCAAAGGTAGTTCCTGAAGTAACCGTAGCCCCATCGGCAGTGGTAGTAAACGAAATCGCGCTCCCATTGGCACAAGCCGTGGTAGTCGACGCAGCAAGGGTCAGCGTAGGCCTCCCCGAAATAATCACTGGAACGTCCAATGGTAAGGTAACTGTAGTGGGGCCAATTCGAGTAATCACTACCATCGTAATCACAACTGTGGTAGGGGTAGTCACCGTAAAAGCACTCGGATCAAATGTGTAAGGGTTGTTAATCACTCCTGAAATACCAGTACCTGACATGATATAAGATTGGATGGTACCTGGAATGGCCGAGGCATTGGGTACCAGTCCAGTAGCTGGCGAATCATAGGTACAATAAGAAGATGCCAAATTGAGGATCAGGGTATTGGGGTCATATACTGTGATCGAGGTAGTTGCTGTGTTTACGCAACCCGCCCCATCGGTGTAAGCATAAGTAATTGTATGGCTTCCGGTACCCGCTACTGATGGATAAAATTGATTCCCGATGACTCCATTTCCAGTATAAGAGCCTACTGATACCCCTTGTATGGTACCATTGACTGCCCCACCAAAGGTAGATCCATCGGTGAGATCTACGGCCGAGGTTTGATCGTTAGGAAAAGATGTAGTGGGAGGTCCAACCAAGGTGACATTTGGCAAGGCGTTGACATTCAAGTTGATACTTGAAGTGGTTGTCATACAGCCATTCAAAATCCCCCTTACACTCACTGCATACATACCTGATGCTAGAGTAGCCGACGTAGTAAATGTGGTAGCGGTGGTGGTACCTTGGGTAGTCACCACGCTTCCCCCTACCAAAAACTGATAGGTAGTCGCATCTCCTAAGGCAGTAAAAGTCACTTGTTCGCCCAAGCAAATTTGATTATCAGCATCACTGCTCACCAAAAAGACATTGGGGTTGGGCTTGATGGTAATGCTCTGGCTGGCAGCACTACTGGCACACCCCGATACGGTTTGGGTTGCATATACGGTAGTGGTTCCTGAGGCAGCGGTATTGATGCCTATCGCGCTCAAATTCAAGGTATTTCCGGTACCAATCTGATTGGTAAGCCCAACATCGCTGTACCATATTACACTACTCCCAGTGGCCGAAATCTGCTCGGTAGTAAAGGTAAACCCTTCGCAAAACTCACTGGTGGCCAGCGCCAAAGCAGGAGCCGTTGGTGAAGCATTGGCCGATAAATTCGCATATACCGTTCCACTAGCGCTACCTGTTTTTACCGCAGTTCCTCCAGTTCGGGTAATATTTCCTGATCCTGCGGTGGTGGCCCTTACCTGCAAACCACTTATAATAATGGAGTTGATATCGTTGGTACTACCTACGCTATACGTAATGGTGATTGTACCTGCCACCACGCTAGATACCACAATGCTGCTAATGTCGCTGCCGGTACTGGCTACACTTCCAATGCCAGGATTGAATTCGGATCCAGTAGGTGCTGACAAAACCAATGTCTGTAAAGCACCTGCCGCAAAAGTGCCATTGGAAGTTTCATTAATCACAATGGGATCAAGGGTAGCAAAACCACCACCGCTACAAAGGCTCAGGCTTGGAACAGTGATATCAACATCTCCAGGAACAGTAGTAAAACGCCAGTTGTTGGCCGTGATTCCTCCAAAAGGGTCATTGTTTGAGTCTTGTAGGATTACTCCCGAAGGGAAAGTTACTTCATATTCGGTAAACAACGCGAAATCGGTCCCCAAATCTATGCTTACATTGGTACCCGAAATGGTCACTTCCGGGTCACTCACATTGACTATAATGTCGGCACCTAACGGGTCAATAGGAGAAATCGTGAAATCACCTACTCCCGCTTTTACATTAAGATCAAATGCAATGGTGAGTACCTGATTCACCGCTACGTTTTGGCTATTATGGGTTGGAGTTAGATTCACCAAGGTAGGTGGGGCAAATTTGGCCGATGCCTGGGTAACCATCCCTCCCCATAACACCAACAGGATCCAATACTTGAGTCCTTTTTGTTGGTCTGCTAACCACTGGAAACGTGTTTTCATAATCATTTTTTTCATTGATAAGCAGGAGTCCTTTTACCTAATTACCAGAAAGTTGCGAATAGTAACCTTTATGTTATTAAACAATGATAATTTGCAAGGAGATCAACCAAAGCCATCATCCCGTTTGGGCCAATGTGATGGTCATCTCTTACCAATGTGTGTTTAATAATCTGGGGTTGATGTTAGAATTTTAGGATGGCTGAATACTATTGACTAAATTCTAGATGACTTAAGAAGTCATCATTCAATATTGTCGGGTGAGGTTCAGATTACTATAAAAATGCTTTTGTACAATTCAAGCATGTATGTAACTTACCTTCCCTCTTCAAAACAAGCAAAATCACTCACTGTACTTATATCCAAAGTGCTTTTTTGCTAAATATTTTGTTTTTTAAAACGAAAACCAATCAAAACTGTTTTATCATATTTCTAATAACTTTCAATTTCAATCTTGTTTTAACTTGCTTTTGGCAATTCGTCTCAAAGCTTCTTTCATCACGACATCGTTTCCTTGAATCAAATCCTGGATGGAGGGAGTTACTTTCACTTGTGGTATAATACCTCGATGAAGATGCGGATAGTTTTGAGGGATTTTCACCCATTTTTCAAGGGGTACCACCAATGTAAGATAGGTATTGGGCAAAGTCACATCCAAAAATGTACCTCCATTCAGTCCTTGGGCACCTCCACCGGTTTCTTCCCCAATAAAAGTGGCGCGTTCGTTGGCGTACATGAGCGCCGAAAACAAACAAGTAGCAGAATAGCTTTTTCGACCAATCAATATATATACCTTGCCTCCAAAAACACGTTTGCGACTTGGAAACTGCACTTCTAAAAAATCGTAAAAACTTGGCTTTACCGTAAAGTTCCCCCCGTCTTCTTTGGCCAATGAATCCTGGGCATCTACGTATTTGCTATCGTGTACATCTATTTTGTCCCAGTTGGTGAATTTCAAAAAATCAAGCGGTTTGTTGGTAGCCACCTCTATTCTATCCAAAAACATGTAAGGTTCATTGTACAGGTGTGAAAACAAGTCATTGGCATATAACATTTCTCCTCCCCCATTCACTCTAAGGTCAATGATCAGGTTTTTGATCTTGTGTTTATGAATTTTTTTAAAACTTCGTCTCAAGTATCTCCCAAAGCGCTGCCCTCCTTGTTTGATATCGTTGGGGTAGAAAGAGTTAATCGTCATGATGGCCGTTTGAATAGAATCAATTTCGGCATATTGTAGCGGATTGGTACGCATCTCCAAGCCCGAACGTTTGTGGTATTGTTTGAGGAGTGGTTCATCGGAGGCCGCCACCTTCATTTGTAATATTTCGCCTTTGGTATTGCGACACTTTAACGCAAAGGTATCGGGTTTGCCAATGAACAAATCATAATAGTTTTGAAAATCTTCTTCGAGGGTACTGTATTTAAAAATCTCATTTTGCCCATCAGAACCAATCATTGGTAACAATCGATTGACGATTTCTTTGATAGGTTGCCCATTAATTTCCAGCAACTCTACGCCCATTTTTAAGGTTTTGTCATTGCTATAATTGTACAACAAAAAGGTTTTGTCTTCAATAAACTTCAGATCAATAGGAAAACGTTTGCCTTGGTTCTGATAATCCAAAGATGGATCTAGCACAGTATGACCACAGTTGGCCAAGGTAACTAAAGGAGATAAAAACCGGTAAAACTCGGCTTCAGTCATAGGGCGATTGAGGCGGGCATAGGCACTGTCAAACTTTTGTTCAAATTCTTGCAGAGTAGTATACCAAAACAAGCCCGGATGCGCCTCTTTCAATACCCTTTTTACCAGGTTAAAATCTTCTTGAAGTGCCTTTACAGTATACTTATGATCAATATCATAACTAGAACTCTGAGCATGGGTTGTTCCCAAGGTCAACCACCACCACATCCAACTCACCAGTACCACGATTGGCCATTTCTTAGACGGAACGATTACTTTTGATAATTTTGTATGAATCATATGAGCAAAAGAATTTGAAAATTCACGTAATTGCCACTTTGACATTTCAGGGAGCAAACAAGATGTATGACATACGATTGATCAATCCCTCTAAATCAAACATACCTAGATAATATGCAAGATTTATTTAGTTTAGAAGGTTGTGTGGCCATTGTTACTGGTGCAGGCCGAGGCAATGGTTTTGGTATTGCTAAAGGATTACACAAATTTGGTGCAGAAATATATAGCATAGACTTACAACACATTCATAATGTAGAAGAGGAGAACTTTCATCAAATTGTAGGCGATGTTACGGATGAAAAACTTCAAGCCGAAATCTGTGAAAAAGCTTACTCCAATTGTAGTGGCACTCCAGTGTTGGTTAACAATGCTGGAATTACCAAGGTAGTTGAAGGAAAATACCCTCGTGATGCTTGGGATAAAACCATTGAGGTAAATCTTACCGCCGCTTTTGGTTGGACCAGAGAAGCCGCCGAGCATATGAAAAAAATGGAACGAGGTAGCATCATTAGCATCAGTAGCTTAGGGGCTAGTTTGGGATTTCCGGCCAACCCAGCCTATGTGGCTTCTAAAGGAGGTATTCGCCTTATGACCAAAGCTTTTGCCCGTGATTTGGGTAAATATGGGGTACGCGCCAATAACATTGCCCCAGGTTACATCAAAACTGAAATGACCATTGCCGGGTTCAATGATCCTGAAAGACGAAAAGCACGTGAGGCCCATATGATAATCAAGCGATGGGGTACTCCTGAAGACTTGGCGGGCGCAGCCATATTTTTGGCTTCGAAGGCTTCTAATTACATCACCGGACAAGACATCAATGTAGATGGAGGTTGGACTGCCAACGGCTTGATGTAACCTGAGGCTAATGGCTCTACTGTTGCTGCAATAGGGCGGGATCAACCTCAAACATTTATTTTTCTAGAGCTTAGTGAATCTACTAAAATAACTTGTACCACTATACTTTATCTCTTGCGTTAATGCTTCGTCAAAAAATAGTGCCAATAACCTGCTATTAGCCGATTTTTAGACTCGCCTAACCACAAGATATTTTGTAATATTGGCTCAGTTTATTTTTTCCGCTTCACTTATTTGTTTTACTACAATGACAAAAATACTTGGAATTATTCCATCAAGATATGGTTCTCAACGATTGAAAGGCAAGGCTTTGATCGAGATTGGTGGAAAAACTATGGTACAGCGGGTTTTTGAACAAGCCAGCAAATCAAAAAAACTGGACAAGATCATCGTAGCCACCGACGATGAAAGGATTTTAGCCCACGTAAAAGATTTTGGCGGCGAAGCGGTCATGACCTCTGAACACCATCCAACTGGTACCGACCGTTGCGCGGAGGTAGCGCTCAAATTTCAGGAAGCATATGATGTATGCATCAACATTCAAGGCGATGAACCTTTCATCAACCCTGACCAAATAGATGAGTTGGCCCACTTGTTTGATGACCCCAATACTCAAATTGGCACTTTGGTGAGCCGTATCAGCGATTACGATGAATTGTTTGATTACAAAGAAGCCAAAGTAATCTTCAACGAACAATCAATGGAAGCCATGTACATCAGCCGTAGCCCGATTCCTTATTACAAAGATAAAATCAAACCCCAATGGCTACAGCTTCACCCCTATTACAAAAATCTGGGTATTTATGGATTTCAGGCCAAAATCTTGGCCAGTATTTCTACTTTGCCTATGTCTGCTCTTGAGATCGCCGAAGGTTTAGAGCAAGTACGATGGTTAGAACATTATCGCATCAAGGTAGGCGTAAGCAAAATAAGTACACTCTCTATAGATACTGCTGATGACTTGAAAAAAGCAACCCAGTATTTATAGTGCCTTGCCCTTTATGATCCTTGTCTGATTAAAACAAAGCGATTACTTTAGGCACAAAAACAATACTACCAATGATGAGGGCCATCAGCGCAGCCAGAAGCACTGCTCCGGCGGCTACATCTTTTACAATGCCTGCTTTGACATGATACTCTGGTGAAACCCAATTCACCAATTCTTCCAAAGCCGTATTCAAAGCTTCGGCAGTCAAAACACCCCCAATGGCCAAAAAAATCCCTATCCATTCTAAATTATTGATGCCCAAGGCTCCTCCTAACCCAATCGCGGTAACTGCCGCCACGGCATGGATCTTGGCGTTGGGTTGTGATTTGAAAAAAAACAAAATGCCTTTTCCAGCATATTCAAAACTTTTCATCCGGGCTTTTAGCATAACGCATCTTTCATTTTATAAAAACTTGTTCCGTTTCATCATTTTATTGTACCAGGCTAGATGGTAACCTCACCTTTTTGGCTCTAAACTAAACTTTTAGGCCTGTACTCCCTTCTGGCGTTTGTGTATTGTTACTGTCAAGCTTATTGTCTTATATTGCCACTTATAGATATTGATCAATTTTAGGCCAAATACCTATAAGCCAATTAGATAATATATTCTCTTTATTACTATTAAACTATTAAAAACCCTGTGGTTTTATGTTTTTTGTATTACTTTTATAAAAGATAGACGAATATTGTTCAAACAAAAACAGTGAATAGAATTTTGATAAATGATCAACTGTTTTTTAAATTATTGATATATCTAAGCACTTATGTAAGGTAATGGCAAGCAAATAAAATTATGGCACGACTTTTTACATAAGTAATACTGGCGAAACAATTACACAACCAACTAAGGGATGAAACAAAAATAAGTTTCCCAATTTATGTTTCTAATTTCATTAGTGAGCGGCAAGCATTTTGATTAAGAGGCATATTGCCCAAAAAATC
>CALDJV010000973.1 GCA_937899305.1 uncultured Cytophagaceae bacterium | reverse complement strand
CTAACATGATCACTTGTTTACTACGCACCACGTAGTTGATCAACGAAGTAGGTATTTCATCGCTTTGTGACAACGGAATGGGTTGGTCCATGACCTGAGCCACATTGGTATCCCCTACTACTTGTACCCACACCTCTCCTTCGTTCATCTCAAGCAAATAACCCTTTTCAGCGCCAGTATTTTCAATCACAATATGAAGCATTTTCTCGATCAAGTGATCGATTTTCACCTCTTGCGAAAGTGTTTGAGAAGCCTTTAAAATAGAGTCAAGATCCATCATTTCGGCATTGCTACTACTCGAGTCTCCCATAGAGGTCGAGGTCCCGTGATTCATTGTAGTTGCGGTGGCCAAAGTACTTGTTTTATTGTACATTTTACCAATAAAACGAGGGTACTGCTTGGCTATCCCATCGGCTTTGGCTTGAGCGCCCCAATTCTTATACAATTGAAAAGCCCGCTGAATATAAATTTCGGCAAAGTTTTCTTTTTGTTGTACCAGCCAAAACTTCGCGGCCAACTCACTGATGAGTGCTTCATCTTTTAAAAATCCACTTTGTTTGGCTTGTTTGAGGGCCTGATCGTACAAGTCCATTGCCTGTAATGTATCTCCCTCAATCCGGGCTTTTTCGGCCTTGAGTCCTTTAAACAAATGATCAAAATTGTAAGGCGCACTTTCTGCCAACAAGCGAAGCTCTTCTAAACATTCCTCAATGATATCTTGATACTCCTTCTGCTTTGCTTCGTCTGCCTGGGCATACAAATTCATCAATAGGATACCACTGTAGAAGAAATATTCACTGCGAAACTGCAAATCGGTCCCACCTGTACCCGATTCGTCCACCCACCGGGCACGCTCGTATACATAAGGCAATCCTTGTTCGTATTGCTCAAACAACACACATACCTGCAGGGTGTAGTTGGGTATAAAACTCCACATCATAGCACTTTTGCCATCGCCAAACAGCTCAAAGTTTTGTTGGGTAATGCTCACTTCACCATCTTGATCTACACTATCAAAGCTCGTCACCCCTTGGGTTTTCCCTTGCAAGCATTGCAATACCCCTTTTACCAATTCTGCGTGGCTGAGCATAGGGATATTATTTATTTTTCGCAAAAATGGCAATGCAATCTGTAAAGTATTGAAAGCCTCCTGAATGTTGTTGGGAAAACTATAACGAATGGCCACCCCACAAGCGAAGCTGGCATATACAATGTCTCCAGTCTCTAGTCCTATTTTAAACGCTTCTAAAAAATGAGCATTGGTCATGGGCTCTTTGAGCACCCGCATAAAACTATTGATGTGATGGATTTTACAACGCAACCCTTCTACTTTGAACCGCTGTTCGTTGAGGCGCATCGCCAAATTAGCATAGCGATAAGCTACATCGTAGTTTTTCTGACTGGATTGGATCAATGCATTGAACACATAGGCGTTGGAAATGTATTCGTTGAGGCCATGTTCAATAGACAGGTTCACCACCCGGGCAGTATAAAAACCCAATACTTGAGGATGAGTAAGGATGATGGAATCCAACACCCAACATATAATTTGCGATTGAATGCGTACCTCTGGATCTTGCATTTCAGGCAAAAGTTCAAGGTCTTCAATCGCGCGGGTTTCCATGTAAGCATTGTACTTGGCAAATTCTTGTACGGTAGCTTCAGCATAAGCTTCGGTATCGCTCAGGGGTTGTACTGGCATACCAAAATGATTCAGAGCCTCGACCGCCAACTCACAGGCCTGGGTATACAATCCTTGTAAGGACAACTGAGCCAACTGGATGGTGTAAATTTCAGCTTGGTGAATTTTAGTCACGGCTTTCTCTAGGGCTTGAGCCAAGTATTGTTGGGCTTCTTCAAATTCACTCAGTAAAAAAGCCGTTTCTCCCCTTTGTTTGTACAAATCAAAGGCCGTTTCATACAATTCTTCCCAAGCGTTTTGAGACTGTAATAAGGCAATGGCTTCATCAAAAAACAAGGCAGCTGACTGATAGGCCGTCGATTTTTTTGCCTTTTTACCCGCCTTCAAATTCAATTGAATCAGTAACCTTTTCTCCTCCTCATCTTCTACCAGTCCCTTGCCTGCATTAAAATAATTTGTAATGTCACAAATCCACTCTTCAACGTATTTGGTAGGACTATTTTGGTAAATATGGCGCCCTATCTTCAAGTTCAGGGCTTCCCTCTCCTGATCTGACAATAAACTATAGGTAGCCTGATGGATTTTGTCATGCATAAACTTAAAAAACGGCTTGACATCCAAGTCAATATCCATCACCATTTTTTGTTGATACACCTTATAGTATTCGTCCAGTGGTAAGATCAACCCCGCCGTAATGGCTTCCCACAAATTTTGTAATAAGAGTGCTTTGCTTTTTTGTTGAATCACCGATAAAGTGTTCAAATCGAACTGATTTCCGATACAAGCAGCCAACTTAAGTATATCTTGGGTTTCGGGTAATAGTTTTTCTATTTTTTGAGTCATGAGCCGCACTACATTGTCGGCCATTTGCTGTTGCTGAATTTGGGCTACTTCCCAAGTCCATTGATTGTTTTGATGATCAAAAGTAAGTAAGCCATCTTCATAAATTTGCTTCAGTAGCTGCGTAGTAAAGAAGGCATTCCCAATCGTTTTTTCAAAAATCAATGAAGACAAACGATTTACGTGTTCGCTATTTACACTACCCAAACTGTCTTTCACCAACTCATTTACCGAATCTTGCGATAAATTTTTGAGCTTGATTTCGGTAATTGCAATGGTTTGTTTTTTTAACTCTTCGCGGGTAAGTGCAAAGGGGTGAGAGGCATCTACTTCATTGTCGCGATAAGCCCCAATGATGAGGAAATATTGGTTGGACTCATCGGTCATCAATAGCTTCAATAAGTTGAGTGACGCCAAGTCGGCCCATTGTAGATCATCCAAAAACAAAATCATGGGATGTTCTTTGGTAGAAATCACCCTCACAAAGTTTTGTATCAATAAGTTGAAGCGATTTTGGGTTTCCTGGGGGCCTACCTCAGGTACTTCGGGCTGTTCGCCAATAATGAGCTCCAAGTTAGGAATTACCTCGGTGAGCAATCGCCCATTATTTCCCAGCGTTTCTTGGATGAGCGTACGCCACGTTTGCAGGGCTTCGTTGGGGAGCGTAAGCAAGTAAGCACAATATTGATTGAAGGCTTGGTTGATGGCCGAGTAAGGAATATCTCGTTGGTATTGATCGTATTTACCACTGATAAATTGCCCTTGTTTTTGGGTAACAGGTTGGTGCATTTCATTGACCAAGGCCGATTTACCAATGCCCGAGTAGCCCGTTACAAGTAAGAGTTCTTTTGCTCCATTGGCGATGCGGTCAAATACGGATAAGATGGTAGCGATTTCTTCTTCGCGACCATACAACTTTTCTACTATTTTAAATTTGCCCGAAAAATCCTGTTGCCCCAAAACAAAAGAATCAACTTCACCTTTAGCTTGCCACTGCTGCAGACATTGTTCCAGGTCGTATTTAAGTCCAAACGCTGATTGATAACGGTCTTCTGCGTTTTTGGCCAACAACCGCATAATCACCGACGATACCACCTCAGGGATGTCAGGGTTGAGCTCGTGAGGAGGGGTCGCTTGTTTTGCCAAGTGAGCATGCACCAGTTCTACCGAGTCTTCTCCCTGAAAGGGCAATTGTTGGGTGAGTGCCTCGTATAAGGAAACTCCTAAAGAATATAGATCAGTACGATAATCTACCACGCGGTTCATACGTCCGGTTTGTTCAGGAGAAATATACGCCAACGTACCTTCCAAAGTATCTAAATTACCCAAATGAGGCATTTTAACATCAATGCGAGAGGAAATCCCAAAATCAATGATGGTAGTAGTCAGGCTATTGGTATCTACCAGTATGTTGTTGTTGTTGATGTCGCGGTGGATGATTTGGTGTTGATGAATCTCTCCCAAAGTTTGACTCACCGAAATACCGATCTTGAGGCAGTCTTCAATGGGAATGGAGGTCTTGTTCAAGATAGATGAGATGGCTTCGCCTTCTACATATTCAAGTATCAAAGCGTCGGTTTCTTCTATTTTTACCTGTCCTATTGCCTTTCTTATTCCTTGGATGTTGGCATCTTTTACAATTTCGTACTCATTCTTAAAGTAAGACAATTGCTTCAGAGTAGGCACTGGGGTTGGAAACATTTTGATCACCACAGGAAAACCATAATCACTTTTTTCCTGATAATAAATTAATGAATTATTCCCTTTATAAATAGGTTGTAGCGTATCAAATGACGAAATCATATATTCGTAATGTTTAATTATTAAAAAGCATAATAGTCGGCAAAAAACTACCGTAAACTAATGCTCTAGAGGGTGAAGTAAATAGGTATTATGTTTTTAAGGAACGTGTCCGCAATAATTGACCGTTTTCGCTTCATTGCTCTTTGCTATATTTCGTTACTTTTTAGCCGTTGGCAGAGCTTCTGTTAGTTTAAACCAAAAGGCAAAGCTGTAGCCATCGGTTTTGGCCGTAGCGATGGCTACGCCCGCAAAAAGTGCCTTATCTAGCTTCAAGCAACTTTGCCAAAACCGGACACTTATTTTAAACATGTTCCTAAGCTATTTTGCTTACTAAGGCAATTCAAAAAACGTGCATATTTCACCACACAAATTTTGAGATGAAGTCAGTAAGCAAAGGTATTTGTAAGCGTTTTGAATTTGGAAGATGAGATGTCAAGTAACAATTCCATCTCTAAAAATTCGGTATAGCAAACCGTGTGGAGGTAATGTCAATGGTATTGTATTCAAATATGTAAAAATTTTGCTATTTATGTTAGCAAATGCAGGGTTTTTCTGGCAGAAATCTTTTTATGTAAGAAACAAACTGCTTTTGATAGCAATAGTCCACAATATTCAGTCCATAGCCAACGCGAGCGTATGTTTACGCAGTAGGTAAATCAGTAACTTATATCCCAATGCAGGCACCAACGTTCTCGCTTTTAATCCAACCGAACGCATAAACAATAAATGAGTAAGTAGAAAGATAGCTCCTTTAATGAAGTTTAGATGAGACAAACCCTATCTTGCTATATCAGGTGACTTACTAAACGGTAATAACATATCAAAAAAATACTTTGGTATTGGGCAGTAGTTGTGTAATGCGGATCCTTTCTTGTGAAGAAATCGGATTATCTCTTAAATGAATTTGCTTGAGTTGAGTCAACTCCTGAATATCTTTTGGCAAACAGGTCAAGTGATTGTTATTGATGTAAATAATCTCAAGGGTTTCTATCTCGCATACCTCAATAGGGAGCTCCTGAAACTGATTGCTATCTAACCGGATTTCTTCCAGTTTTTCAAGCAATCCAATGCCAGGAGGAATCTTGGTCAGTTGATTGTAAGAAAGATTCAATTTTACCAAATGATCCATAAAACCAATTCTCAGAGGAAGCGTATAACCTTGCTCCAAATCATCTTCTCCCAAGCGGTTTTGGCTCAAATCTAATTCCTTGAGGCAGGAAATCTCAGTAATCGCCTCCGGGATATGGGTGAGGTGATTCTCCCTAAGATCAAGCACCTCCAATTTGGGAAGCTGGGTCAGCAATTCGATACCACCTTTGATTATGTTTTTCCGAATAGATAATTGCTTGAGGGTGTGTATCTGCCCAATCACTTCAGGAATCATCTGCAAGTGGTTATTGACTAGACCCAAAGTTCTCAGTTTTACCTGAGGCAACACATCAAAGATTGCTTCATTATGGCTATTACCAATGCTTATATACTTCAAATGAGCAAGTTGGGTAATGCTTGCAGGCATCGTATCTAACAGCGCATCATACAGAATGAGGGTATCCAGTTTTTGCAATGCAGGTAGGGTAAATAGGTCTTCTGGGAGGGTATAAAAAGGCATTTGAAAAGAAGACATGTAAGTAAGTGATTTTTTCATGAGCCCTTCCAGCCATACTTTTAATAATGGCCAATGCAAACTGAATCGATGACAATACTTGAGACAAAATTTAAGCACTTTCTCTGAATCCGGATTTTTTCGGTAACGCCAATCACCCTTCATTTCCTCAAATAACTCCGGTGCCAACAACTCCTGAAGCTTATCCCGCGCCGTTTTTCTGATCTCTTTCTGTTCATGAAAATGCATCCAACAAAACAAACTGGTCAATCCAGTTTCTGAGGAACTACTCAAGAAGGTTACCAAATGCAACCTCAAAAAAGGGATCCAAGCCGAGGATAACTTCCGTAACGGATTCCCGGCAATTTTAATTTTATGATTGCGTAAAGCAACTTCAAGTTCTGGAGGCAATTCATCCAATAAATTATCCTGTAGATAATAATTGGTGGTGTTGTCGGCAATGTGAGCAGGTATTTGAGTGATTTGATTGTTATCCAGGTATACCACCGACAACTCCTTCTGAGCCAACGCAATTTCTGGAAATTCAGTGAATGCATTGTGGCTCAAGCTAAGAAATATAAGCATGGAAAGCTGGGTAAACCAAGGAGGTAAATCATCGATCTGGTTGTCATTTAGATAAAGGGTTTCCAAGTGACTCAATTTACCAATCACCTCGGGTAGTTTTTTGAGGCGATTTGCTCCAAGGTGAAGTAACTTTAGCTTTTTCAGTTGTGCCAATTCTGGAGGCAATTCGCTCAACCCATTGTGAAGCAGACGAAGTTCTTGCAATTCCGATAACGCAAATAAAGCACTGGGCAATGGAGTTGCCGCATAGTCGAACAAGTCCAACGAAACCTTTTTGAGTCCCGTAAACCGCGCCAATGCCTCATTGTTCGCTTGTCCTTTTCCGTTGGCACCTCTGGCCGTCAGTTCGGTCATGAGGGGCACCAATACTGAATGAGGGATATGATGTGCAAACTCCAGCATATCTACTTTGTGATAGGTAATGGAGTCGTACATTTGAAGTAATTTGATGGCTTCCCGAAGGTATGCCTGAAGACGATCTTGATTCAACGAACGAGTACTTCCTAAGAATGCTACGGTAGCCTCTAAAGTCAATAACCTTTCAAAAAAACTTTGTTCGTTTTGGGGAACCTGCTTGGTAAGGTACAAATTGGGCTGTGGAATAGTAAACAAGCCCAGCAACTTTTGTAGATCCATATCATCGGTAGTATGGCGTAAAAACAACCAATCGGTGGCCACGTCGGTTGGTAGTTGAAAAAAACCTTCCTCTTCCATTTTTTCCTGGTCAGTATCAAGCGCCTCGTAAGCCCTCTGAAAGTGTTGGGCCAAGTCTACCTCCTGAGGACGATCGGGTGAGATATTGGATGTGACTGCATTTATCAGAAATGAATTCCAAGTAACCGCTTTGATTGTTGACTCCATTGTTCAAAAATAGAATTTATTTAGTAACAGTGATTGCAATCAAGCTATAATTTTAATCCTGGCAGGCTTTGAAAACTTGTTAGGGTTGGCTCGACCTAACAACTAAAAAAACAATGGACTGTCGACCATTGACAATAAACATTACTTCAATAGTCCAGCACTTTTTTTACGGTTGGCTTGTAATATCGCCCTACTGGAATCTGATGCCCCCTTACTTGGACTGTAGTGGAAGAAAATGCCTCTATGAAATCTAAGCCCACAATGAAAGAACGGTGTACCCTCAGAAACTTTTTGGTAGGCAAAGTTTCCTCAATGGCCGACAAACTCTTGTAAGCCACCATCTCTCGATCACGGGTTTTTACCCGAATATAATTACGCAAACTCTCAATAAATAAAATGTCTTTTAAAAATACTTTTTGCATTTGCCTTTCAACTTTCAGATAAATAAACGCGGCCTGTTCATCAGTAGTTTGCGCTTCTACTGGCAAAGAGGGTGCTGGTAAAGCCAACTGTTTAAAAACCTTGTTCACTGCTTTTAAAAAACGCGAAAACTCAATGGGTTTCAGCAAATAATCGGTCGCTTCCAAGCTAAAAGCGTCTACCGCAAATTCGCTGTAAGAGGTAGTAAAAACGATCTGAGGTGTTGGATTGAGTTCCTTCAGAAAATCAATGCCCGAAATTTCCGGCATATGAATGTCCAAAAAAATAAGATCAACCGCCTGTTTAGACAACAAATTAAAAGCTTCTAATGCATTGGCACAACTTCCTACACAATGCAAGGCTTCAATACGAGTAATGTAATTCAATACCACCTCTCGGGCAAGTGGCTCATCATCTACAATCAAACAATTAATACTAGGAGGCGTGTTCATGAGCAAATAACTTTATCTTTAAGGTAACTTCATAAGACAATCCATCTTTTTGGATGTCCAGCAAATGTTGTTGTGGGTACAAAAGTTCAAGGCGTTGCTTTACATTGGCAAACCCAATTCCTCCTACCTTGGGCGGATCTTCACTTTGGGCGTTTGCCAAACCATTTTCTACCTTAAGTACCAATTGCCCTTGGTGGACTCTCAACTGGATCACGATCCAAGCCTTACGACCCGAAGTGCCATGTTTGAACGCGTTTTCTACAAAAGGCATCAGCAAAAAAGGGGCAATCTGATACTCCTGATCTTGCTCAGTGCCAAGGCTGATGTCTACGTTTTCGTTAAACCGAAGCCTTTCTAAATCTACATAATTCTGTAAATAAGCGACTTCTTTAGATAACGGTACTACTTCACCATTGGCCTCATAGAGCATGTATCGCATCAGTTGCGAAAGTTTGAGCAAGGTACTCGGTGCCCGGTCCGATTTTTTGATGACCAATGAATACAAACTATTCAAAGTATTGAATAAAAAATGAGGCTGTATTTGGTGATTCAAACGATCTAATTCAGCCTTCAGCCGCTCTTTTTCCAGTTGAAGGGCTTTTTGTTGGGCCATAAAATAATGCTTAAAAAAAACATACCCCAATGGTAATATTGCCGCGTTGTTAATATCTAACAAGGTATTGGTAAGCTCAGTGACTGTAAAATATCCTGCACTGTGCCAGTTAGGAAAGTACCTCGGCTCCACATAAAACCAAATGATAGGGCGCTGAATGCCCATACCTACTAACAATAACAGCCCAAAGTAGGCCAGACTAAATAAAAAGAACTTTCTCGATATAAAGAAACGAGGAATGAGTACATACAATGATACATATACCAACATCATCCGGGCAGGTAGCCCAAATGCCTGAATGCTGAGTGAGCGCCAGTAATTGTGATCATAAGTACCCCAGGCAATGGTAAAAAACAGGGTCATACCTACCCAATACAACAGGTGGTAAATCAGGCGATACTTCAGTATTTTTCGCAAGAGCAAAGACATGTGTTTGGCTTAGGCTAAATATACAAAAACGACAAAACTATCAAAATTCAAAACTTCTGGGACAGATAACCTATTATTCAGGACAAACAACACGCCCCTCTTCACTCAACTAAGTTGAGGCTTTATATCCTGAAAAACAGGTGTTTGTACGGCAAATTTGATCAAATATAATTTTAGTAATAAATAAGCCCCTCAATCAAATTTGAGTACCTTATGCAACTTTTTTTTCAGAAAATACTCCTACTCTTAGGCTTCATCATCTATGGGTTCAATGCCCAGAGTCAAGCCCTTAAGAAACTACAACATGTAACCCCTACCTTTTGGTGGGTAGGCATGCAAAACCCTCGCTTACAACTTATGGTGCATCAGCAAGGCATCAGTACCTACAAAGTAAGTCTGCAATACCCTGGAGTAACCCTCCAGAGCGTCACCAGCCTTGAAAGTCCCAATTATTTGTTTATCAACCTATTTATTTCCAGTACCGCCAAGGCAGGCAAATTACCACTCGTATTTACCAAGGGCAAGCAGCGCTTTACTTACCATTATTTCCTCAAAAACCGACAAAAACGCGCTCATCAAGGCCAATTAATAGATGGCTCAGATGTGATTTACCTCATTACTCCCGATCGTTTTGCCAATGGAAAACCGGGTAATGACACTACCGATGATACAATAGAAAAAGCCAACCGCAAAGACGAAGATGGTCGCCACGGAGGAGATATTCAGGGGATTTTAGATCACTTCGATTATATCAAAAAGCTGGGAGTAACTACACTTTGGCTCAATCCTTTTTTAGAAAACGACCAACCCAAGTATTCTTACCATGGGTATGGTATTTCAGACTTTTATAAAACCGACTCCCGCTTTGGCACCAACGAGGATTTCAAAAAACTGGTGGCGCAATGCCATGCCAACGGTATGAAAATGATCATGGATCAGGTATTCAACCATTGTGGGGCCGGACACTGGTGGATGAAGGATCTTCCGGCTAAAAATTGGCTCAATCAATGGCCTAAATTTACCCGAAGCAATTTTACCAACATTGCGGCTTCCGATCCTTATGCCTCTCCTTCCGATTACCGCTTGCTTACCAAAGGCTGGTTTGATACCAATTTGCCTGATTTAAACCTGGAAAATGAATACTTGGCTACCCACATGATTCAACACTCTATTTGGTGGATAGAGTACGCCCAACTAGACGGGATCAGAATGGATACCTACCCCTACCCCAACCAAAAGGCGATGGCACGCTGGATGCAAGCTTTGAACCGAGCGTATCCAGGGTTTTATATGGTAGCCGAAACTTGGGCCAGTCGAGCCTCCTACTTGTCTTACTGGAACAACGATCGCATCAACCGAAACGGCTATCGGTCTTTTGTCAACAGTGTGAGTGATTACCCGTTGTATTATTCCATACTAAGGGCATTTGGCAAAGCAGGTAACATCAATGAATTATACCAAACCTTGGCCGAAGATTTTGTGTATGGAAACCCTTTTAACAACAAGGTATTTAATGGCAACCACGATGTAGACCGTTTGTTGGCCTTGCTAGATGATGACGTAGACAAACTTAAGTTGAGTATGGCTTTTATATTCACCACTCGTGGTATTCCGCAAGTTTATTATGGTGATGAAATACTGATGAAAAACAAAAAACCTGACGGGCGTTTGCGGCAGGATTTTCCGGGTGGTTGGGCTGCAGATACCCGCAATGCTTTCACTGCCAAAGGCCGGACTCAAGCTGAAAATGAAGTAGTCAATTATATTCGTACCATCTTACAATGGAGAAAAAATGCTCTAGCCATTCACCGAGGGAAGCTCACTCACTATGTACCTCAAAACAATGTATATGTGTATTTTAGGCATACCAAAAATGCCCGTACAATGGTCATCATCAATAATAGCCAACAGGACTATGCGGCATTTTCATTGGATAGGTTTCAAGAGTCGCTGCAAGGTTACACCAGAGGCAAAGAAATCATCACCGGACAAACGCTTGAAAACCTCCAGCAGGTGCGTTTGCCCAAAAATACCGCCCTCATTATAGATTTGAAGCGCTAATTTAACCTACTCTTAAGGCATCCTTCAGCTATCTATTACCCTCATGAATCCAGTATTCTATGCATTAATAAAATCCGATAGCTATTAGAAAGCATTTGGCATACTCACACACTTAAAAAAGCGCACATAGTCTTTAAGTCATGATATTATATCTTTCTGTACAATATTAAGTGATGGTATTCCAGTATGCATCCCATTTCTGGT
>CALDJV010000972.1 GCA_937899305.1 uncultured Cytophagaceae bacterium | reverse complement strand
AGGTTATTAAAATTCTTGGAGACACTTGACAAATAATGTACCGCTCACTAATGATCAATTTCAATACAAAAAGACTGATTTTGAGAACTTTTTCGTTGAATGAAGCAAATTTATCGATGAAATGGAGAGCGATATTCAGGTATCAGATCAATCAATGATTATTCTACGTCCATTGATGCCTACATTGAAGTTTTGTATACTCCTAATAAAAAGTATATTTGATAGCCTACAAAACATTTACCAATTCCTGATACTATCTATCTAACTTTGTGTAAACTTGCCAATGAAACTTGTTTTTTCAAGCCATTACTCACAAAGCTTATGGAAAATCACCCCAACATCTTTGATTTAGACCCAAATGCCAAAACCCGCCACTACAAAAAAGGAGAGATCATCCAACGAAAAGGAGAAGTAAGTACCCATACTTTCTATGTCAAACAAGGGCTGTTGAGGAGTTATATCATTGATAGCAAAGCCAAAGAGCACATCTTTATGTTTGCCCCAGAGGGATGGATTATTGCGGATGTAGAATCACTGGAGTTTCGTGCACCTATTGAGCTTTACATCGATTGTCTGGAAGACTCGGAAGTAATTGTGTTTAATCGGGATTGTTTGCTTCAGCCTGATACTTCCCAGGATTTGATCATCCAGAATGCCAAACTCTTGTACCGCAGAATGGGCGTGTTACAGCGTCGGATCATTATGCAGATGAGCTCGCCTGCGGTAGATCGCTACAACTATTTTGTTCAAACCTACCCTGAACTCACCCAACGCATTCCTCAACATATGATCGCATCTTACCTGGGCATTACTCCTCAGGCCTTGAGTACCATTCGAGGTAAAAAAATAAAAAAATAATCTGAATACGGGCATTCATCTAGATGAATGCAAAACAATTTGTGAATAGGTAGATTTGTATTAAAAGTTGTGATGACTTTTTGGTATCTAAAAAATAATACACCTATGAACAAAGAATATTCTAATGGAGAAATTACTGTAGTGTGGCAACCCCACAAATGTCAACACGCGGGAGTTTGTGTAAAAACTTTGCCTCAGGTATACAACCCTAAAGCCAAACCCTGGATAAAGGTCGAGAATGCAACAACCCCAGCACTTAAAAATCAAATTGATCAATGCCCTTCAGGAGCGTTAAGCTATTATACCAATGACTAAGATAAAAAACATCGAACCACTCGGTTTTCCCTGGAAAACTCAAGACCCATTTTTGTTTTGTGCCTATCATCGGGACGAGTACCCACAAGGCAACGAAAAAATGGGGGTAGATTTTGAACAACTACGAGGACGGAACGTAGGTCAGGATTTTGCAATCAAAGATGGTTGGCGTATGTACCACGGTTCCAACATACCAGGATTTCCTTATCACCCTCATCGAGGATTCGAAACCATCACCATCAACAAAGAAGGAGTAGTAGATCATTCTGATTCGTTGGGTGCCGCTGGAAGGTTTATGGCGGGCGATGTACAGTGGATGACGGCCGGAAGGGGCATTCAGCATTCCGAAATGTTTCCATTGGTCAATGACAACGAGGGTAACCCACTAGAAATCTTTCAAATATGGCTCAATCTACCTCAGGCGTCTAAAATGGTAGATCCGCATTTTAAAATGTTGTGGAAAGAGGACATTCCAGTCATTGAACATCAGGATGATGCCGGAAACACCACCAAAGTACAAGTAGTAGCTGGCCACATTCACGATGTACGCGCCGTAGATACTACGCCTGATTCTTGGGCGGCCAATCTTGAAAATGCCGTAGGAGTGTATACCGTAGAAATGGCTCCGCAAGCCACTTGGACTTTACCCAAAACCGACGCTAACGCGCATCGTACCCTCTTTTTCTACAAAGGAGATACCATCAATATCGCGGGGCAACAAGTGGGTTATGACTACTTGATAGAAGCTGCTGCCGGAGAAGACATTACCATTAAAAATGGTGCTAAATCGGCTTACTTTCTCATTTTGGAAGGCAAACCCATCAACGAACCGGTAGTACAACATGGTCCTTTTGTAATGAACACCCAACAGGAAATCATGCAGACCATGCAGGAATATCGTCGCACCCAGTTTGGCGGCTGGCCTTGGGCCGAAACTGAAGTAGTTCACGATAAAGACAAAGGTAGGTTTGCCAAGCATAGTGATGGTAAAGAAGAAATAAAATAAACAATCGATAAAACTGAACTAAAAATGACTTCTACAAATTCATCTGATTGGCCTGCCCTACATTTCAGTGAAATGCAGGACACGCTCGAAACCTTACATCAATGGATTCAAATTGTAGGCAAAATACGTTTGAAGACCATGCCTTGGCAAAATCATTCCTGGCACACCGCATTGTATATTACCAGTCAGGGGTTTTCTACGCATGGCATTCCATACGAAGGACGCATTTTTCAAATAGATTTTGACTTTAAGAAACATCAATTAAATATCCATTGTTCTCAGTCTACTACGGTGTCTATGGCACTTCGCCCAATGACGGTGGCTGATTTTTATCAGGAAATATTTGAGAAATTAGCCAGTTTAGGCATCCAGGTTAAAATTTATGCCCGCCCCAACGAGTTGGATCACGCGACTCCTTTTACCGAAAATACTTTCAATAAATCGTATGATCCTCAGGTTGCAAATAAGCTTTGGCGAGCGATGCTCAAAGCCAATGAGGTTTTCAATCAATTCAGGAGTGAATTTATCGGTAAAGCCAGCCCGGTACACTTGTTTTGGGGAGCGTTTGATCTGGCGGTTACTCGTTTTTCCGGCAACGGAGCACCACTTCACCAAGGAGGTATGCCCAACATGCCATTGGACATCATGCAAGAGGCTTACTCGCAAGAGGTGAGCAGTGCTGGATTTTGGCCAGGTTCCAAGGCCTCTCCTATGCCCGTATTTTATGCCTATGCTTACCCAGCGCACGCGCATTTTGGTACCCAACAAATATTGCCCAAGGAGGCATTCTATAGTGAGGAAATGGGAGAATTTTTCTTGAAATATGAAGATGTACAAAAGTCGGAGAATCCTGAAAAAACACTTCACGACTTTTTGCAAAGTACTTATGAGGCTGCTGCCAATACCTCTGATTGGGAACGGACCAAATTAGAAAAACAAGCGTAAATCATCAAGTTGCTTAGTAACGTTTTCAAAATAAGTATCGAGATTTTAGTGAAATTACTCAAGGCTAAACAAGGCGCTTTTTGCGCTCGTAGCAGGGCTACGGGCAAAACCGATGGCTACAGCTTTGCTGTGCCGAGCTCTGCCAACGGCTAAAAAGCAACGAAGTGTAGTAAAGAGGAATAACACCAAATCGGACAGTTATTGCGAACACGTTACTGCATGTTTGTAATCATCCCCTATGTAGGCCTGATTGATTTTTGAAATTGGTCGGGTCTATTTAAGTATAAAATTACTTTTATATATTATTAAAACTAATTTTATTATGCACATAAAAATCATCTTTTACCCATTTGGCTTGGATTGATTTCAACTTATTTCTTATGAGATGACAATGCTTTCTTAATCACGATCCAAATGGAGTGGTCCTTTCTGAGGGGAGCCACCAAGGTTTCACGCACTCCCCCCGACTTTAACTTTTTCCAATACTTCCAATTCATTTTTTGAGTACCCAACTCGTAGTCCATGCCATCCCAAGTACTGGAGCGAAACGAATAAAAAGCCCAATGCCAACGCTGTTGCTCAATTGCTTGAATGGCCTTGGCCAAAAACTGCTCCGCCCCTCCTACTCTTCGGTCTACTCCAAACTCTTCAGCAATGATACGCTTGGCAGGAATACCATGTTTTTTAGCCCAATCAATCA
>CALDJV010000971.1 GCA_937899305.1 uncultured Cytophagaceae bacterium | reverse complement strand
GGTTATTAGAATTCTTGGGAAGACTTGACAAATAATGTACCGCTCACTAATGGTTCGGGATGAATTTACTATGAAAAAAATGAGGATGCTGGGTTATTATACCAACAAGGGGATTTTTTGGAGGAAATGTTTTTTTTAGTCCACAGTCGACGGTCCATAGTCCATAGTTTTATTAGTTGGTAGAAATTAAGTGAAAAACGTAAAGTGAAAAGTGGGCGCTTTGCACAACCCGAAGTCCTGAGCGGAGCCGAAGGAACTAGAATATAATTATCACTTTGCGCAGCCATTTAACAATCAGCGAAGCGGAACAATTTAACCATAGAACAATCGACTAATAGTTCACAATTTTAACTACTTTCATTGATGGCCATCTTGCCATTGTCAAGGTATACAATTTGCTGCACATCCACCATTTTTTGGATGGCTTCCAGAATTTCTTCTTTATGTGCTCCAACCTTGTCTACCAATGTTTGCATGGGCAATGATTGTTCTTTCAAAAATGTTAGAATCTGGGTGCGGTGTTGCGGAAAACGGTCGTCTTCTTTACCCGCTTGTTTTTCGGCCTGTCGCTGACGTTTAACGCATACATCGCACACCCCACAAGGCTCGTAGGATACTTCGCCAAAATACTCTAGTAACAACTGGGTACGGCAACGATCTTTATGCTTCATATAATGGATCACCGCTTGTACCTTCTCCAGATCACGCTGTTTGCGCATCTCTATGCCCTCTACATCTAAAGGGAGCTTACGGGCATCATGACGGGGAGTCAAAAAGATAATCTGGGGCTTGTTTTTTTGTCGTTGGTATTCCAAGACCTCATATTGCTGCAACTGCTCGAGTTGTTTGACTACTTGTTGGGTACTGACCCGTAGAAATTTAGCCACCTCATTTTCTGAAACCCTCACAAAATGGTTGAAAATCTCACCTCCGCACATCCTGAGCAGGAGCTTGACCAATGGCTCGAGAAAAGGGTTTTTCAATAAAAATTCATATAAATCTGAATAACGCAGCTTGAAAAGAATTTTTGAAGGGTTGTAAAATGATTCGTTGAACTGGATCAATCCTTCGTGATTCAGGGTTTTGAGGGCATAATAAGAGGTCATACTCTCCAGATTGAACTGTTTTACGAAACGCCCCAAGTCAAAATCAAAACTAGAGTGGGTTTCACTATTGACGGCCAGATTATAATAATTGGCCAAGCCTTGATACACTGCTTTTACCACATCGATATCAGGGTAGGCCTGGGCAATTTTCTTTTCCAGATTATGGATATCATTGTTATCAAATAAGGCCACCGCATAGGCCTTTTCGGTATCTCTACCGGCCCGTCCGGCTTCTTGGTAATAAGCTTCCAAGCTATCCGGCAAGTCCATGTGTACTACTACTCGTACGTCAGGTTTGTCGATACCCATCCCAAAGGCATTGGTAGCTACAATCACCCGTATTTTATTGTCAATCCAGGCCGCTTGTTTGTAATCTCGTTGTTCATTGGATAGGCCTGCATGATAAAAATCGGCCCGAATGCCATTTTTACGAATCATTTCGGCAAGGTCGCGGGTACGCCGTCGATTGCGTACGTATACCACCGCCGATCCTTCGATTCGGTTCAGAATGCTAATGAGTTTGCGGTCTTTGTTTTCTTCGTAGAGGGTAGAGTAAGATAAATTGGCCCGGGCAAAGCTTTTTTGAAACACTTGTTTGTTTTCGCCAAAAGCCAGCTTTTCTTGAATGTCTACTTTTACTTTTTCGGTAGCAGTGGCAGTCAGGGCAATGGTGGTGACCTCGGGGATCAACTGACGAAACTCTGCAATTTGCAAATAAGGTGGGCGAAAGTCGTACCCCCATTGTGAAATACAGTGGGCTTCGTCAATGGCAAGCAGTCCTACTTGCATTCGTTTTACCCGCTCAATAAATATTTCGGTACGCAATCGCTCGGGCGATACGTAGATGAATTTATATTTTCCATTGACTGCATCCTCGAGCGTCATGTCTATTTCTTTGGCACTCATTCCCGAAAAAATAGCCGTTGCTGTAATGTCACGTTTCCGTAGTTGAGCAACTTGGTCTTTCATGAGGGCAATGAGCGGTGAAATCACAATGCAAATACCTTCTAAATGTAACGCAGGTATCTGAAAACACAATGATTTGCCTCCCCCAGTGGGCAACAAAGCCAGGGTATCGTGGCCCGTAATCACCGACAGGATGATATCTTCCTGTAGAGGACGAAAGCCATCGTATCCCCAATGTTGTTTGAGGATTTCGTGGATGTTGGGGGTTGCGTTTGACATGGGCAAATAATTATGATTGATTCATTGAGAAAAAGGTTACCAAACAATTATTTGCTAGAGTAATGGGTAACGATGCGTTTCATTTTCCTGAATAGTTGTATACATGCATTGGGCTTGAACCCGGCTAATTTTTGGTCATTTTTGTGTTTTGCAAAGATACAATTTTTCCAAGTTTATTTCCTGGTTGTACTTTGCAAAAATGGACATACAATATACGATTTTTTTGGCAGAAAATGAATGAAATAGCGCATTGTTTTCGAGGCCTTTTTTAGCGAAACCAAACAAGAAAAATCAAGTGCTGCTTCGGCTTTTGGTTGGCTTTTTTTTCCCTTAAGATAAGCACTTGAAAATCAGATTCATGATAGCAAAAACTTTTAATGATCATTATAAAAACAAAAAAGACCGAACAGTCAGTTTTGTAATTACTGTCGGTCTTCAGCTGTATTAACCACTATTTATTGATCTAATTTCTTACAAACAACCAGCGTACTCCTTTATAGAGTCCAATCAGTGGATAAGACAATATCCCTGGCTTATCACGCAGGTGAAGGCGCACGTGGATGGTTGAGTAGGTCACCAAATGGCTGTATTGATTCAGCTGCCCTTTGAGCAAGTCAATGGTTTCATTGAGGCGCTCCAGTTCTCTTTCTACTTTCAGAATTTCTTCTACTGTTTTGGCTTTGTCTAACAACTTCAAGTAGCGATTCCGAGTCTTTTGGGCGTTTTCCAGGCGAATAGAACGATCGTAAAACTTGGCGGTGACGTCTCGGGTTTCAATGGCCTTGTCCTTAACTTTTCCAATGGTTTCCAAGTCTTTGATGGTAGCGCGTAGATCGTTGGAAGGTACACGTAACTTCACTCGGCTGCTATTGATATTCAGCACATAACCTTCATATTTTTTAGCCAATTCCATAAAAAAGTTTTTCAACGAATCGGAGTCAGGCTGGTTATGTACCAACTGCATATAAGCGTCGTAGATAATGAGCCGATCTATCGCTTTGGGCTTTTTGGTAGGCTTCACCAAAGTAATCTTCCCATTTTTATCTTTTTTAATAAAGCGCTGATATGGTTCTTTATGTTCCGCTTTACCTGTTTTGACCACACGAGTCTGATCATACATTTTGCCGCGCATTGCGGTTGGAGAGGCACAATTTTGTAATGCCAGGGCCAACCCAAGCCAGCATATTGTCCATAGATATTTCATTGTTGTAGTAATTGATGCATAAAAAATAATTGTTTGGAAAGGTTATACGAGGAGACTGGAGGAAAAAAGGAGTTTTTTTAGTTGGGAGTTGGTAGTTGTGTTTAGTCCACAGTCGACAGTCCATAGTTTTTCTTAGTTAGTAGTTGAGAGTCAGGAGTTGGTAGTTTTTTTTGTCAATAGTCCACAGTCGACAGTCCAATGCTGTTTCCTTAACAAACCAATGCCTTATCGGTAATAATCGCTTATTAATTATTTCTATTTTATTCAAAGTTACTTCCCTTAGCTCGACTTTGGCCTTTTAAATTACAGAACCCTTCGTGGAAATAGCAG
>CALDJV010000970.1 GCA_937899305.1 uncultured Cytophagaceae bacterium | reverse complement strand
TAGGTAGTTTAGTGGCCGAAAAAGAATAATCACTGTTATAACTTTTCTTGACTCTCCCTATGACCTCTACACCCTGAAGCATCACCGGATCCTCTTTCAAGGTAAATGTAAAGTTTTGAGTTGGATTTTCAGCAAGGTTGATTTTCAGGGTATGATACCCGATAAAACTGATCTCAAGAATCCCCTTGAGGCTGCTTAAGTTGTCAAAAGAAAAATTACCGTTATTGTCCGACCCAGTCACCTTCTTACTGGTGCCAATTTGGTAGACTACGGTAGCTCCAACAACAGGAGCATTGGATTCATCAATGACTCGCCCTTTGAGGGTACTTTGTCCATAACTTGTAACGGTACTAAAGGTGGTGAGCAGGAGTAAAATAGTAAACTTTATAGCTTTCATATAAATAAAAAAAGTAAATGTTATTTGATTCGATTGCGTCGCAAGTTATGCTATAAAATTTCACTTATGCAACATTGTTGCATCTGTTTTATTCTGAGATGCTAAGTTTTAAAACAAATCAAATGAATATCAATTACCAGGCTTTAGTTGTTGCCAATTGGTCTTTTTACGGTATATAACGAGAGAGGTGAAAGCCTGAAATCTGGCTTTGTAATGGGTGAAAAAATACTATTCTGATAGAAAAATGTTGCTTGTAATATTTCTTCCTTTTATTGTCTAATTACTGTGATGTTTTAAGTGTGTAATTAGTACTATTCTTAGATTTGCTCACCTGTATTAGGCTTGTTTGTACCCAGGATATTTGGATAAGAGTTTTATTACTAAATTATGAATATTCCAATCATATCTTGGATTTGTAAAAATTATAATACAATATTGTAGCAAAATAAACAGTTTTATAACACAATTATTCAATATTTAACCACTTAACATACAATCACAAATGAAAAAGTATTGTATAAGTAATTTACTGAACGTTTTACTATTACTATTAAGTTTATGTATTTTTTCTTGTAATCAAGAGAAAACCCTGCCTACCCCAAAGCAAGTTGCTTCACTACCTGTGGCAATTCAATCGAGTGTTCCAGCCCTGCCTGCTAATGCAGAACAGGGGGCAATGTTACATGCCCATACTTGGCGCTTCAGAGATATAGAAGCAGCCATACCTGGAATTGCAGCAGCTGGTTTTAACTCGGTGCAAGTGTCACCAGTAAACAAAACCAAAAGGGCGACTCCCTGGTGGATTCTTTATCAACCTTGTGACCTGAACATTGGTAACATGGTTTTGGGTACTGAGGCGGAGTTTAGGAGTATGTGTAATGTAGCCGAGCAAAACGGAGTTAAAATTATTGTAGACGCGGTGCTTAACCACGTGGCCAACAATGATACACCAAGTGCTTGGGCCAATGAGCTGGATCCTGCTTTGAAGAATCGTTCTTATTACCACTGGCAAGGAGGTATTAACAATTACCAAAACCGCTGGGAATTGACGCAGGCAGATCTATTGGGTCTACCAGATTGGAACACTCAAAGTAGTGTGGTGCAACAGTTGCACATTGATTTTCTCAACAAGTGTATTGCTGCGGGAGCCGATGGTTTTCGTTTCGATGCCGCCAAGCATATGGAAACAAGCGGAGGAGAAGATCAAAGTTGGGCTGGTAACTATTGGGAGAATGTATTGGGCAACCTAAACAACCGGAACAATTTGTATCTTTTTGGAGAGGTGTTACCCGATATTGCCGATAATGAGCAACAGTATCTTCAGTACTTTGATATCACCGCTCATGGCTATGGCAGAGTGTTAAGAGACGCTGTTTGGAATAACAACGTAACCAATATTGCGAGAATTCCACATGGAGGTAGTGCCTTAGCCCCCAATCAGTCATTGGTATATGTTGAAAACCACGATGATTATCACGATGGATCTTCTACTGGTTTGTCTCCTTGGCAAAGAAAAATGGGTTATGCTATAGCAGCAGCCCGAGCAGGAGTGACTCCTCGTTTGCTTGATCGACCTGGTAATGAAGATGTTTGGAAGGATGCAGACGTGGCCAAGATCAATCATTTTCACAATGCAATGGTGGGTCAAAACGAGTATTTACGTTTTCCAAGACAACAAACTCTAGTGGTAGACCGAGGAACCATTGGAACTGCCATTATCAACCTAGGGGATGGATTTAGCATCAATACTGCGACCAATTTGGCTGATGGTAGCTATGGCAACTTTACTGTATCGGGCGGTACACTTACTGGGCAAGTTCCAGGAGGAGCCGTGGTAACCTTGTACAATGGATCAGGTTCTGGTTCTGGTGGAGGAGGTAATGGTGGCGGCAACGGCGGCGGTGGAAGCGGCGGCGGTGGCAGTGGTGGCGGCGGAAGCGGCAACCCTACTACTACGATCTATGTGCATTATGACGCAGGATGGGGAAATTCGCTTTTCATAAGAGGCGACACTAGTCCTTTGAGTTGGGGATCGGGCATTCAGTTGCAGAATGTAGATGCCAATACTTGGGTATGGACTACCACCGACATTCCACAGGGACAAAAATTTGAGTGCAAGGTATTGATCAATGACCAACAATGGGCTACCAACAGTAATTGGTGGGTTTATGGAGGCGATACCATCGATATCTACCCGAATTTTTAAACATTTGACCTGACATGAAAGGCGCTTGGTTTTCTAAACAATGACTAGAAAAACCGAGCGCCTTTTGATTATTTTTAATTCAATTGACGGTATTCCTGAGGAGTCATTCCGGTTTTGTTTTTGAATAAACGACTGAAATAATGAGGGTAATTGAACCCCAAGTTGAAGGCAATGCCACTGATGGAATCTTCGGAACGAAGCAAGAGGTTTTTGGCTTTGCCAATCAAAAAGTCATTAATGTGGTCTTTGGCAGTTCGCCCAGTTTCTTTCTTGAGCAAATCGCTCAAATAATAAGGCGACAAGGCAACATGGTCGGCCAAATAATCCAAAGACGGAGGTCCTGATTCTACCAGTTGCTCCTGTTCATAATAATTTTTGAGTAACAATTCCACCTTAGACACAATGTCTTGGTGTTGGGCAGAGCGAGTATTGAACTGGCGCTCGTAATAACGCAAACAATAGTTTAAAAGTAGCTCAATGTTAGAGGCCAGCACTTGTTGACTATGTCCATCGATCCTTTCTTTGATTTCAGATTCAATCAGCCCTACACAATTGGTAATTATATTTTGTTCTTGGTCAGAGAGGTGCAAGGCTTCGTGTACATCATAGCCAAAAAAAGAATATTGATCAATACGGTTCCCCAAGGGGGTATTTCTGATCAAGTCAGGGTGAAAGTAAAGCATCCAACCATTGACCTCGTTGAGGGCCTGGGGTTTTCTTACTGAATACACTTGTCCTGGTCCGGTAAAAATGAGTACCCCTTCGCCAAAATCATAATTGTTTCGCCCGTAGTCCATTCCACAACTACTGTCTTTGAGCGCAATACAATACAAATCGGAGATGATTTTTACCCCCACCATTTCCTCTCCATAAGCTATCTTAGCGGTATCTATAATGGTGACCAAAGGGTGGGTGGGTTTCTCAAAACCCAGGTAATCGTGTAATTGGCTAATCGCTTTTTGATATATGATCGGCCCTTTTGATTTGTTTTCTTCCATAAGTATTTGGCTTGAGTACGATACAAATTTTGGCAAAATTGCCGGAATCATTGAACACAAATTGTAGGTTGACTAACACAAATTAAGGAAAATAACTGATTGAATGAAGTCAAAAAGAGATGAGGCGCGATGTGAATGCTTGAGATGGGGGTATCTCACGAATAGGTAAGCTCGACTTTGGCCTTTTAAATTACAGAACCCTTCGTGGAAATAGCAGTT
>CALDJV010000969.1 GCA_937899305.1 uncultured Cytophagaceae bacterium | reverse complement strand
AAGTATGGCGACAAGAGATCAGCCAAATGGATTAGGTTATTTTTGTAGTTTTACTTAATGCTGTACTTGATAAAATGAACCAATTGTATTACCAAAAAAGAAAGCTATGCATTGTTTTCAACTGGTATGTGGTGCTGCTTTGTGTTGTGGTCTTATCTGCAACCTTCCCATTACAAGGGCAAAACGCCCAAACCGATAGTTTAAAGAAACTACTTGCCACTAGTAAAGCCGACACTCAACGAGTGAAAATACTCAATCGTCTCTGTCGGGGTTATTGGCGACACTCTCCTGATACCTCTCGCATTATCTCTCGACAAGCCCTTGAACTGGCCCAAAAACTCAATTTCACCCTTGGTATTGCAAATGCCAATAATGCCATTGCTGTTTCCTATTATTTTCAGGGTAATTACGCACAAGCAGTTGAGCATTATGAAAAGGCACTCGCCAACCATCAAAAAATCAACAATAAAATAGGCGTTTCGCGCGCCTACAACAACCTGGGAGTATTGTATTCTAAAAAAGGGGATTACTCACATTCTCTGGAATACTATCACAAAGCCTTGGTCATTCAAGAAGAATTGAATGACGAACGGCTCATGGCCAAATCCTACAACAACATTGGCAACATCTATCTGGATATTAAGGAATATCCCAAAGCACTTGAGTTTCATCAAAAGGCACTGGCCATTAAAATAAAACGAAAAGCGGACCCACCAAGCATGATGTACACCTACACCAACTTAGGAAATACCCACAAGAGTATGGGATTGTACAAAAAAGCTTTGGTTGCCTACAAAAAAGCCCTGAATATTTGCCTGACCGAAAACTTACTTAAAGATGCCGCAGTGTCTTATACCTTGATGGGATTTGTGATGAACTTTCAAAATAAACTGGATTCTGCCATTTATTACCAACATAAATCATTGGAGGTTGCTCGTCGGAATAACTTGAAAAATATAGAAATAAGGGCTTTGTACCGCTTATCTCTTGTTCATGCCCGAAAAAACGAACTAAAAAAATCCATCGCTTTTGGTAAACAAGCAGTCTCGCTGGGGCTACAAATCAAAGAATACCCTTATGTGAAGGATGCTGCTAAGGTAGTAGCTAATGATTATAAAAGAATAAAAAATTATGAACAAGCTTTAAAGTATCAAACTATTTATTTGCAAGGCAAAGACTCCTTGTTTAATGATAAAAAGACCAAAGAGCTTACCCGTTTGGAATTAAATTATGCTTTTGATAAAAAACAAGCGATTCTAAAAGCCGAACAAAAGGCCAAAGAAGAAAAAATACAGATAGAAGGTGAGAAAAAATTGCAGCAGGAACGATTCTATTTGTTGGGTACTTTGGGAATATTGGCTGCAGTACTTATCATTAGCCTATTCATTTTTAGGAGCCGTAATGTTCAAAAAAAGCTCAACCAACAATTGGTATCACAAAAAAATGAACTGCAGGAACAAAAACAGGATCTGACTCAACTCAATGAAGAGTTACAACAGAATCAGGAAGAAATTATTACCCAACGTGACTATATAGAAAAGCAAAATGTCAACTTGAATCAACAACAGTATCGAATTCAAAGTAGTATAAGAGCCGCACGTACAATTCAGCAGGCGATGCTGCCCTTTGAGCAAGACTTGCAATCTTTACTTCAAGATTACTTTGTAATTTATCGTCCTAAAGACATTGTATCAGGAGATTTCTATTGGCTCAAACAAGTAGGTGATGATATTATTTTAGTAGTAGCAGACTGTACTGGACATGGTGTACCAGGGGCATTCATGAGTTTGATTGGCATGAACTTACTAGATAAAATTGTTTTCCAAAAAAACATTCACACTCCCAGCCTTATTTTAGATGATCTACACCAACAAATGAAATTGGCCCTACGGCAGAAAAACGCCAAACAAGTAAGAGGAGGAATGGATGCAGTAGTCTTAAAAATTTCTAAGCAAGACGATCATTCTTCACGAATTGTATTTGCTGGCGCCAAAAATCCCCTGTATTATTATGTACCAGATGCCCATAAAATACAAATTGTAAAGGCTGATCGTAAATCTATTGGAGCACTTAGTAGCAAAATAAGCCAATTTAACGAGCAAGAAATACATTTACCTCAAGGAAGCATGCTTTACGCTGGTTCAGATGGTATTCAAGATCAAAATAACGTTGCAAGAAAAAAACTTGGTAGTCAGCGTTTACTAGAAATGTTGAATCAAATGGCTACTCAACCGGTATCTACTCAAAAACAAATGCTGGAAAAATGCATTGAACAACACATGGAAGGAACTACTCAACGCGACGATATGCTATGGATAGGAATCAAAGTTTAAATTACGCTACTGTGGCGAATTAAGAAAACACAGGGCACCTCAAAAGTTGAGTAATGCCCTTTAAGTTTAATTTGCTTTTATAAAATCTATTACGATTTGGGCCAGTTCTTCGCCTCGGTCTTCTTGAATAAAATGCCCTCCTCCGGCCACAGTGGTATGCGCTTGTCCTTTAGCTCCCGGAATCATTTTTTGAAAAAACAAGTCGCCTCCTTTGGTAATCGGGTCGGCATCACCAAAACAAGTCAGAAAAGGTTTTTTCCATTGGCTTAATACCTTCCAAGCATTGCGGTTGGCTTCTGATTCTACATTGTCTGAACTATCGGGTACCAATGCTGGAAATATTCTCGCCCCAGCCTTATAAGCTTCATCAGGAAAAGGTGCGTCATAAGCCGCTACAATATCATCGCTCAACTGGGTAGTAGTAGCTCGCTGAATGATGCCCCCTACCGGAAATTCGGGCACCTCTTGTGAGTACTGTTTCCACTGCTGAAACGATTCAGGCATTTTAATGTCGCCCGTTGGTAAAAATGTATTAGAAGCCACTACTCTTTTGAATCGTTCGGGGTTTTCTGCTACCAATCTCAAGCCTAGTAAACCTCCCCAATCCTGACAAAATAAGGTAATATTTTGCAAATCGAGCTTCTCGACAAACGCCTTGATCCAGGTCAAATGAGTTTTGTAGGTATAATCGGAGGTTTTGGTCGGCTTGCCCGATTTACCAAAACCAATTAAATCGGGGGCAATGGCTCGATGGCCCGATTTAGCAATAATTGGAATCATTTTGCGATATAGGTAAGACCAAGAAGGTTCTCCGTGAAGCATCAATACTGTTTCGGTGGCTCCCTCAGGATGTTCATCAACATAATGCATTTGCAGTTGATCATCTACGGAAACAAACTTGGGTTCAAAGGCGTATCCAGGCAAATTATCAAACTGACTATCAGGGGTTTGTAATACTTGCATAGGCATTCTGTTTATAAAGTTGATTGTTTTTAAAATTTATTCTTTTTTTTGGGTTTTCTTCTGTTCCCAATCTAACAACTTCTGAGTATTATCGAGAGCATTCGGACAGAATAATCCAATGATTCCCAATAAATTTACTTACTTTTGGCTTTAAGACGCTGGTTAAGGAACGTGTCCGCAATAACTGTCCGGTTTAGTTTTATTCCTCTTTGTTATACTTCGTTGTTTTCATTGCCCGTAGCTACGGCTACGCGCGCAAAAAACGCCTCGCCTAACTTTGAGTAATTTTACCAAACCTGGAAACTTATTTTGAACATGTTCCTAAACTTGACTCGTTTATCCAATAGCATTCGCTTCACTAAACAATCACCTTTCTATGAATTACCTTAGGTTGTACCTTGGTTCCTTGGTCCCCTGGTTAGTTTTGGGCACGATGGTATTATCGGCTTGTGGTAGCTCAAACAACGCCAATACCGAGTCTAACGATAGCGTTATTGCACAAGACACCCTTGACCAAACAA
>CALDJV010000968.1 GCA_937899305.1 uncultured Cytophagaceae bacterium | reverse complement strand
GAAAAAGTTTAACATCACTGCTCCCAAGGGAGGCATGATGATTTATGCACGTACCTGGGATGGTAAGAAAAAACGAGAAGGCTCTACTATACGTGCCTGGAACCCTACTGTAGCCACTTTACCCGACTTATCTATCATGGTGTCGCGCACTTACATCAATGAGGTAGACATTAAAAAAGTACGTACTGGCCAACAAGTAAATATTGGCTTGGATGCTTTTCCTAAAAAGAAACTCTCTGGTAAAGTCATCAATATTGCCAACGTAGGAGAGCAAAAACCCAACTCGGATGCCAAGGTGTTTGAAGTAAATGTACAAATCAACGAAAAAGACTCCTTATTGCTACCTTCTATGACCACCAGCAACAACATTATCGCCAAAACAATCAAAAATGTATTATTCATACCTTTAGAATGTTTGCACAATCAAGGGGATTCGCTCAATTATGTATTTAAAAAATCAGGTGCTTCAGTGATTCGCCAAGAGGTGGTGGTAGGTGAAACCAATGAAAACGAAGCAGTGGTGTTGGCCGGTCTCCAACTGGACGAAACAGTGGCCCTTTCGCGTCCAGATAATGGTACCAAAATAGATTTAAAACTCCTCGATAAGGCATTGAAAACCAAGGTAGAGCAAGCTCAAGCTAAAAAAATTCAGGAGGAATTGCGCAAACAGCAAGAACTGAAACAAAAAGAGGAGGCCGAGCGCAAAAGAAAAATGCAAGAGATGATCGAGAAAATGAAGCAAGGCAATGACAAAACAAAGGGTAAGAAGGGGGCTTCTGACAAAGGAAAGCAAAAGAAAAAAACGAAAGAGTCTAAAGCTTCCACCAAAGTAGCTTCTACCAAATAATCTCCCGGTTCAAAGCGTATTTATTATGTATCAAAGACTATTCGTAAACTTTAGTGTAGCCTGGTCGGCCATTATGGCCAATAAACTAAGAGCTACCCTTACTGCTTTGGGGATTATTTTCGGAGTATCAGCGGTAATTGCCATGCTGGCCATTGGAAATGGAGCCCAACAAGAGATTTTGGAACAAATAAAACTGGTGGGGGTCAACAATATTGTGATCAAACCAGTACTCGAGCAAGAGGAAAAAGAAGTAGGAGAAGAATTGGGCGATGCTCAGAAGAAAAAAGATAAGTTTTCGCCTGGGCTAACCATGCACGACGTAGAGAGTATTCGGGAAATGCCCATGGTTACCTATACCAGCCCCGAGATATTGCTGGAAACCTACATCATCAAAAACGGAGTCCAACGTTCGGCCAAATTGGTGGGGGTAGAACCTGCCTATTTTACACTGACCAACTTCCAACTCTCCGAAGGGCAAATGTTTAGCTCTCAAAATCTAGAGTATGGCGATCAGGTTTGTATCATTGGGCAAGGCATCAAAACCAAGTTTTTTAGTAAGGAAGACCCCATTGGCAAACGGCTCAAATGTGGACGTCACTGGCTGAAGGTGATTGGCGTACTAGAAGCCCGGTTGTTGTCTTCTAATAGCATTTCCAAATTGGGTATTCGAGATTATAACATGGACATTTATACTCCTACTAAGACCATGCTCATCCGATATACCAATCGTTCGGTAGTGACCAAAGCCATGATTCGAAAAGCTGCCAACCGACGCAACGACAATAATGAAGACAAAAGCAGCGAAAAAGAAACCACTAAAAACTACCATCAAATTGATCGCTTGGTCATTCAAGTAAATGAAACTGAATACCTTAGTAAAACGGCGGACATCATTGCGCGTATGCTTGAACGTCGTCATTTCAAAGTAGTAGACTATGAAGTAAGCATTCCCGAACTTTTGCTCAAACAACAGCAACGCACCAAAGACATTTTCAACATTGTGTTGGGGGTCATCGCTGGCATTTCACTATTGGTAGGGGGCATTGGTATTATGAATATTATGCTGGCTTCGGTACTCGAACGCATCAAAGAGATCGGTCTTAGGCTCTCCATTGGCGCCAAAAAAAGTGACATCATTACTCAATTTATGTTCGAGTCGATATTGATCAGTGTATCGGGAGGAGTCATTGGCGTATTGCTGGGGGTAAGTATGTCTTATTTTATCGCCAAGCTAGCCGAAATACCCACCATTGTATCTTTTTCTTCTATCGTGATTTCGTTTGTGGTATCAGCCTCAGTAGGACTCGTCTTTGGCATTACTCCAGCCAGAAGGGCCGCTGAGCAAGATCCAATCACTTCGCTTAGGTACGAGTAATGTAATCAGATTTTCAAACTTATATTCACCACCTTGTGATGCTTTGACATTGCTCAAGCGCATCACAGGGTAACATTTGAATTCCCAATAATTATGAATAAGTCTTATCTAATTTGCTTTTTTTTGAATTTGTGGGTGCTACAGATCTGCTTTGGGCAAACCCAACAAAAATATACCCTGCAACAAGTCATTAGTTTAGCCAAAAAAGAATCCCAAGTCGCCTTACAAGCCAACAATCGCAAAGAAAACCTTTATTGGCAGTATCGTCGGTTTTTATCAAACTATAAACCTCAATTGTCCTTAAGGGGTACTTTGCCCAACTACAATAAATCCATCGAGCGCATTACGTTACCTACTGGTGAAGACAGCTTTGTGCCTAGAGGGGTGGTCAATACAGACATCAATCTCGAGTTACGCCAAAGCATTGGGCTCACGGGTGGTGAAGTATTTGTGAATACTAATCTGGCGCGTATTGACCTGATTGGCGACCAAACCGGTACCTCCTATTTGTCTACCCCGATCAGCATTGGCTTTCGTCAACCCATTTTTGGCTTTAATGAACTAAAGTGGGATAAAAAAATAGAGCCGCTCAAATATGACGAATCTCGCAAGGCTTTTTCGGAAGACATGGAGCGCATTGCGGTTCAGAGTACCGACTTATTTTTTAACTTGTTGGTGGCACAGATCACTTTGCGTATTTCAGAACTCAACAAGGCTAATAATGATACCATTTATAAAATTGCTCAAGGTCGCTATAATGTAGGGAAAATTGCCGAAAATGAACTCCTTCAACTGCAACTCAACTCTATGCAGTCTGACCAGCAGGTAACTCAGGCCAAACTAGACATAGAAACCAGCCAACTAAGTCTGAAAATCTATTTGGGCAACAATGAAAACCTCAAAGAAATTGAATTGGTCGAGCCCAAAGCAATTCCTGAAATTACCATTGACGAAGCATTGGCGCTGAGTGAAGCCAAGAAAAATAGGGCCCGTTATGTACAATTTCAACGGCAAAAAATAGAAGCAGAAAGAGACATTGCCCAAGCCAGGGGTAATAGTGGGTTGAATGTCAATCTATTTGGTTCTTATGGCTTTACCCAAAATTCGGCTGATTTCAATAATGTTTACCAAAATCCTCAAAACCAACAAAGACTTCAGATCGGTTTTCAGATCCCTATTTTGGATTGGGGACGACAAAAATCAAACATCCAGACCGCGGTAGCCAATAACAAGTTGGTACAATCGACGGTGGCACAAAACGAATTGAATTTTGAGCAGGAAATCATCTTAAAAGTAAGGCAATTCAATATTTTTCGCAGTCGTCTCATCATTGCCCAAAAAGCTGACGACATTGCTCAGCGTCGCTACGATATTGCCCAAAAACGCTATTTAATTGCTAAAATCAACATCACAGATCTCAATATTGCACTGCAAGATAAGGACAATGCCAAGCGAGGTTATCTACAGGCTTTACGTAGTTTTTGGAAAAATTATTATGAAATCCGCCAGCTTACGCTGTATGATTTCGAACGAAACGAACCAATTAGATATTAATGTCTTTTCAGGTGCCACCTCATAGCAAAAAACTAAGAGGTGGTTTTATTATTTATTATTTTTAGGAACATGTTCCTTAGCCTCGGCAAAAACAAGCTTCCCTCCCCCTGTCCTCCCATGCTGCTTCCTTAACGAATCAATGTTTTGTCGGTAACAACCGCTTATCTAATTATTTGATTTTAACTGATTAGAAAGGTATTACATAAAAATAATAAGATATTTTCGGCTTATTTTCTCTAATTTTAGCTCGGTTGCCTCCGGCGGCTTCATTTTTTGCTTTTGTATCATGCAAGGGAAATAAAGGAAAAAACCCTCGACAGCATATGCTAGCGCGCAAGGCCAATGCACCCTCCTTCCATGCTGTCTACCCACCCGCGAGCGAAGCAATGATTTTGCTCCGGATAACTTTCATTCTTTTAATGGCGATTTACGGGTTTTATTTTGTGTCATTCCAAAGTTTTAAGATCAGTTTTTTCAATACAATTCCAAGAATAAACCACTGTTAATCAATCATTTACCCAAAAACACTTCGTCAATATTACCGTTTTTCATTTCGCCTTATTTTGTGGGCGTTAAGAACTTA
>CALDJV010000967.1 GCA_937899305.1 uncultured Cytophagaceae bacterium | reverse complement strand
AAGGAGATATCACATACTCACAAGGAGCATGTTATACAGTTTTATATATTTTAATAATAAACTTAAATTATACAGAAATTCATGAACAAGTTTCTAACTACAATATTGATAGCCTTGATCTCTGTTAACTTTATTCAAGGTCAGGATCTTGCTAAATCACGCCTCAATGCTGAATTTATGCTCAGTGCAGGTTCGCAACAGTATGGTGCCCACGCTTGGCTAGCCAATACTCATTTTTTGGGTAAAAAAAGAAAAATCGGAATTGGTTATGGTATTCGGTGGAGTTCGTATTTTGGTACTGATCAAAAATTTACCAGTGCGCCACCCGAATTTGCAGGTAACAAGGACAAGGAAGCTACGCTTGAAGTAGCCAATGCCCAAATTAACTCTTTGAATTTAGCCATCTTTCTACAGTACAACATTACTTCAAAATTAGAAGCTGGTTTTAATATTGATGCATTGGGTTTTAGTTTTGGTGGTGAAGAACAAACTAATTTTGTTGCTGCAAATAGTGATAGCCGTCAAGCAGAGTTGGCCAAGCCTACTTCGACAAATATTTTATTAATAGGTGCCAACGATAGAGGATCATTATATTCAGAATTTTTTGCCCGTTACTGGCTTACTCAACAATTAGGAGTGAAACTAGGCTTTACTTATTATTTCCTTGAGTATCAGACCAATAGTCCAGTAGTAGCCAATGATAACAACGACCGTTTCCGAAACAGTGCCACCATGGCTTCTTTGGGAATTACCTGGAAGCTGAGATAATTTGAAGATTTTTAAAGCGGCTTTAGGAATCGTTCAAGAATAAATTGCTATTCTTCACCATTCCTTATAATCTGAAAGCCATAGTATAGTCATGATACTATGGCTTTTGTCATTTTACTTTTGGGCAAATTGATATCAGACCGTTTATGAGTGTCGGGGCATTACATTTTATTTGTGCCTTCCAAACAGTTTTTCTTTATACAATGCATTTGCAATTTGAAAAATCGCGTATTTCTTATCTTGTACATCGTTTAGAAAAAAAGCGCCTTTGGTCAGTTTGTGCAACATTTTGCTGAATTTGAGAGAATTAGATTGAAAGACCAAGCCTCCATTGTACCGAACCCGCCAAGGCAAATAAAAATACCCTGGATATTCTCCAGTACTGCTTACGCTCAAAACAGTCCCATCCTTAAACTCAAACTGGATGCCTCGCCAATAATGAGCAGTTCCGGATGCTCGAGCTTTTTTCAAGAATACATTTCCAACCATTTTTTCCGAAAGTTTACCTAAAGAATCGGCTACTGACTTATAAAAATCAAAATCTACATTGTCGCCAGGAAATAGGCAGAAATTGTATATGTCATAAGAAAACTCACTCGACTTCCCATATTTATGGGCTTGTTGGTCTATAAACTCTTTGAAATTAGTTACATCTTGTTTAGATAACCCTAAATCAGCTAGTTTGAATGATTCAAACCTTGCTTTTTGAATCGTATTGAAGAGTTCATAGATTTTACTTTTTGGAATTTTATAAGGCATACTAATCAAATAATGACTATGCGACGATGCCATGTCTAATTTAAAATATTTGTCTGAACCATAATAAGTTCTCAAAGCCCGTTCTTTCTGGCCCAAGCAGCCATTACTGCCCGAATAAATTTTGAAACGAGTAATGGGGTTCTTTTCGTAGTCTATCATTTGAGCTGGCAACTGAAACTTTGTCAGCTGTTTTAGGGCAAGGTCCACTGCATAAAATTCAGGTTGGGGTAATGCATTACTTGAAACCAAGAGGCGCCCCTGATACTTTAATAACCCCCTCAGGTTAAAATCACTCACTATATGGCGATACCACTTGCCCGACTTTTTATCCTTCATCAAGATATCCCTACCCTCATAATCAAAACCAAGCACATCTCCCTGGTAATCAATGGTTAAATAAGGCTCAGAAATCAATTTATCTTGTAATACTAAACTATTTTTTTGATACAAATCCTTCCCCACCTTGTACAAAAACTTATCAGTGAGTATAAATAAATGATCATTTTGAACCTCTAGAGCCACGACACCTTCTCTTACCTTTTGTTTGAAATCCCAAAGCAGGCGAAGGTCGGGAGCATAACAGACAGTAGTACCATCTTTTTTAATTGCGTACATCGTAGTATTGGTGGCATCTACCTCAAAGTGTTGTATACCTGGCAATCGTTGCCAGTTGATCTGATTTGTATCGGTCGCAAACACTAGGTTTTGTTGTTTGATCAGGTATTGTCCTCCCAATCGCTGAATTTTCTCAACCTGTTCCTCTTCATTTTTATATATTTTACGATATTTATTTTGTGAGGCAGGGGTAGGCAATACTTTCCAGGTTTTGCCCAAATCTTTGGTACGATACAGTGCTCCCATAGTCAGCATCAAAAAACCAGTTTGTGCCGTATGATCAAAATATATCTGCTGAATACGATCATATTCATTGGCTTGGATTTGCCCTACTTTTATCCAGTTTTGACCACTATCTGAAGAGTAAAAAATGTTCGCGTCTTGGTCGGCTATCCAGGCTTTCCCATTCGCCAATCCGCAAGCAGTATTGACTTCAGAAGCAAGGGGCCATTTTATTTTTTTCCAAGTTTTACCTCTATCACCCGACCAGTACATTTGGTTTGTATGCCTGTCGTTGTACGTCGGTCCAGTAGAAATCATCAAGGTATCCTGATTAAAAAAAAGCGTTTGATTGGGGACATTATCTGGCTTTCGTGATGGCAAAAGGGTCAAGTCGATGGGTCGAAAAGCTTTACCAAATTTTGAGGTATGATGAATCATCGCGCTGGATCCACCCGGAGTAATCCATATTTCCTCAGAGGAAGTCACATTTAATTGTAAATCAGTGCTTCCTAAACGCAATCTTTTCCAATATTTGGCTTGCCCAAAGCTTTGATGGACATAACTAAAAACGCATAAAATAAGTATGATCCTTTTCATATGATTTTTTTAAGTTGATCGTATCAATCAATCATACTAAAGTTGAAAGATGCAGTGGAGCAATTCAGATCATTTTTATTTCTCAAGTAGTTTATGTTAAATATCATTCGCCCTGGAAGGCGGAGGCGTCCATTTTTTGGTTTGCATGATGGATTTTACTTCTTGATAAGACAAAGGGTAAAAGTCGTGGCAATCTACCCCAATATCGAAACATAGGCGATCTTCCAGATCGGGTAAATTACCATGGCTGTGCCCGTATAAATGCCAATTGCCTCGGCTATCGCCTCGCCAAACTCGCATGGCATAATGAAACAACACGATGCGTTGCACCCCGTTTTTGAGTTCTGGATCTTTTACTTTGAGCTCATGATAGTCCTTGATCCATTTAAACTTCTTACGATTGCCCATGGCTGCCCCTTCGTGGTTACCTGCAATGAGGTATTTTGTTCCATGTAGTTCATCTAGAATACGCCCAATGGCTTCTACATCTTTGGTTAGGCCAAAATCTCCCAAATGATATACTTCGTCTTCAGGAGATACTTTTTCGTTCCACCGCTCAATCATTGCCCGATTCATCGCTTCTACATTCTCAAAAGGGCGATTACTAAACTGAATGATGTTGGCATGGCCAAAGTGGTGATCGGAAGTAAAAAATATTTGACTCATCTTATTTTGGTAATTGAGTGTTAGAGGTTTATGTTATTTACCTTGATTGCGTAACAAATGCCGTCGATAAATCATGTTGGTCAATTGAAACAACGCCAAGGTTTTACTACGACTACTTTTCGAGAAAAAAGCGCGTTGGGTAGCCCTATTGAGCATTTTAGCAAAATTAATAGCAGTCACTTCAAAAAATACCCCTTCATAATCTACTTTCCATGGTGCATAAAAATACCCCGGTATTTCATCGGTATTTTTCACGGTAAGTTTGGTGCCATCCCGAAAAACAAACTCAACTTGACGCCAATTGTTATCAGTGCTATAACTACTATAAAAAGATAGAAATAGATCGTTCAACCGCTTGGGTGAAACGTTGGCAATGGTATCTGCAATGTTTTTATACACCTGAAAATCAACGTTTTTTGTGGGAAACTTCACCGGACTGAAATGATCAAGCGCTTCCTTATTTGTGCTTATTGGCTTATTGGCTTGTTGGTCAATGAACCGATGGAATTGTTTGATGTCTTTAGGCTTAATCCTCAATTCCTTGATTGATAATTGTTCGTAGCGAGAGCGATCTATGGCTTGTACCAATTGATGTACGGCCTTGGATCGTATTTTATTGGGTAATTTTTGCAAATAGTTGAGCTCTAGCTTTTGCGAAGCCAGTTCAAAGTACCGGTTTTTATGCACATATGTCTTGCGGTCTTGCTCGAGATGAAAACAACCACTCCTTCCTTCGGATATCTTGAGTTCTACCACTGGGTTGGCTTCCAAATCAAAAATTTTCGTGGGAAGCGAATAGGGTTGAAGCGTTTGATTGGTGTAATCGACGCTGTAATACTCAGGTTTGCTCTCGTTGTAAAGGATCAACTGTCCATTGAACAAAAAAAATCGGCTTATCCAAAAGTCACGTGATATATAGCGATGCCATTTCTTTCGTTTTGTGTCAAAATGCAAGAGGTCTCCATCAGAGAGGCCAAACAATTCTCCTTGGTATTTTATTTTTTTGGAAGGGGAGTAAATATCCCGATCGTTGGTAAACAACTCGGCTAAGGTAAAGGTATTTTTGCCAATTTTGTAAAAGGCGCACCCTTCCATCACAAACAAGTAATCGCCTTGGGCTTTGATTATAATCTCTAAATCACTGATGGCTTTTGTTGACCGCCATTGCAAGGCAAAAGCAGTATCATAGCAAGCTACTTTGCCATCCTTTTCTACTATAAATAACTTGGTTTGGGCCGAATTGACATCAAAATCCAAGGCATTGGGAATATGCTTCCAGGCAATCTGATCCGAATTAGAAGCAAATACTTCCTCTTCTTGCTTTATAATATAAGAATCACCTATTATTTGGGCTTTATAAACCCCAGAGTTGGGATATTCTGAAGATGCTTGAAACTTCTTCTGATCAAGAGGGGTAGGCAGTTTTTCCCAGGTTTCACAATTGTCAGGGGTACGGTACAATGCGTTGGACCAGGTTCCAAACAGTCCAGTTTTATCATCGGGAGCAAAATAAACACTTCCAAAACTGATATCGCCTATTTTTTTGGCCTGGTCGAGTCGTTTCCAGGTTTTACCATAGTCTTCAGAATAATGAACCAGTGAGCTATCAGCCCCTACCCAAATCTTTCCTTGATGAACATAGTGGCCGTTATGCCTTGTATTTTCTCCAAATTTGATTGTTTTCCAAGTTTTTCCGTGATCGCCTGACCAGTAAATTTCGTTTGACTTATAGCTGTGTTCAAACGAATAGCCTGCTATCATGAGGGTATCTTCAGATAAAAAATCAAGGTATTCAAAGTTTCCATTTATCGGTGTAGAGGCCACACTATCGCTTTTTATCGAGTGCCATAGCTTGCCCATTTGAGCGGTATAATATACTTGTCCAGTACAAGTAGGCACCCAAATTTCTCCAGATGGCGAAATCCCAAAAGACTCAAATCTTTCGGTAATACACAATCGGTCAGCGTACTCATATTGGCTAAATACAGGCTGCCCCAAAATCAGGATAACAAAAAGAAGAACGGCAGTTTTCATAAAATAATGAAGGGATTAAAAGTGATCACAAAATTTATATAGATGGTATTGGTCAGATTTATCTTACTTACCAAGGTTGAAAGGCAAGGTAGTCAATAGTCAAAACCACTTCTTTTGCTTAAAATACAACAAAGGCAGCATAAACCCTAATAAATGGCCAATCCTGACCTGAACAATGGCTTTTTGGTAAGTCTATTAAAAATTTTGAAAAACTTTTTCACTACGCAAAAACATTGCGTAATGCATTCCCACCTTTGTAATGTACTTAAACGGAAAGGGTTGTGGCCAAGGTGAGAAAGCAACTCTAAACGAAATTTAAGGCTATAATCGGGCTATGGTACTTCTTCCTTCTATTTTGTCTTCCAAACAATATTTAGAGGTACCGCTTTCCTGGTTTTCAAAAAAACTAAAGACAATAAAAGGTGTCGTAGAATAGGGTTACTTCGCTTTCCAAACGACAACAGTCCCTATTTGAATGTTGCCCTTTTATTTTCAATACTACTAAACTTTGTTTGTGGAGAAACAAACAAAGGCGAAAATCAAGAAATAGTCAGGCTATAAAGCTTCTTCCTTCTATCTGTCTTTTAAACAATTTAGAGGCTTTGATCTCCTGATTTTCAAAAATATTGAATAACAAAATATACCCAGGCTATTTTACTTCTTCCTTCTATCTTTTACATTTAGAGGTAAAGGTTCCCTGGTTTTCAAAAAAAATTAAAGACAATAAAAGGTGTCGTAGAATAGGGTTACTTCGCTT
>CALDJV010000966.1 GCA_937899305.1 uncultured Cytophagaceae bacterium | reverse complement strand
TCAAAAGCTTGAGGTTTTTTAATTCGCTAATGGTCGCTGGCATTTCGGTAAAAGGCAAGTAAGACAAACTCAGGTTTTCTAAGTTCGGGCAGTTTTTTAATACACTCAATACTTGATTTACATCCAATTTTCTACAACCTTCCAACGAAAGCGTTTTTAAGTTTTTGAGTTCACCAATGGCCTCAGGAAGTTTTTCTAATTGATTGGCCCCACTTAAATACAACAACGTCAAGTTTTGGAATGTCTTGATCTCTTCGGGCAAAGTAGCGGCCTTGTAGCCCTGCAATACCAATACCTGCAAGTTTTTGGCCTGCAACAATGGAGTAGGAAATTCTTTTGGGTAATCCTTTGGTCGGTAACGGATGATGGTGCTTTTATCGGCTTCGCCTTCTACTTCCTCAATAGAAGTGTATTCCTTGGCTTTGCCTACCTCCTCCTTGTTCATCAACTTGCCATACTGTGCCTCATTGGTCTTGGCTTCATCGTTGGCTTTGCCTTCGGCATTTTCGGTATTGTTGGCCGTAGCCGAGTCGTTGGCATTGTCGGTGTTTTCGGCTTGTTTGCCCCCACCGCAGGCAGTCATCACCGCCAGCAATGCAATTATCAAAAAGAAATTTTTCATAACAGTAGTTTTTAATAGTTTTGAAATAAATATTTGCTTAAGTTAATAATACTCAGTTCAAAGAGGTTAACTGTTACGTTAAATTTTAGTTTTTTTAGTTAGTAGTTCAGAGTCCGTAGTTCGTAGTTTTTTTGGTTATTAGTCCATAGTCGATGGTCCATAGTCCATAGTTTGCGACGCCTTACGCAAGATCCTTCCTTCGTCAGGAGAGCTTTAACCATAGAACAATAAGCCGTAGGCGGAACAATAGAGTAATGTAACAATGAGCAAAGCGGAACAATATAACTATTTGACAATAAAATTAAATATGCTGCAACAAAGCTTGCACAAAGCGACTCCCTACCTCAAAAAATAGCCAACCATTTTCTTCTTGTTTTTTATCTATTTGGCCAAAACTCACCCGGTCGTAAATAATGCCTAGTTTCCCTGTAACCACATCGTAGCCCGCTTCTAGATGATTCAAAAACTGCTGATAACGTTCAGCTACTACAAAATCGAGGCTTTGGTAGCGGATGGCCCTTTGGATGTAGAATACCAAAAACTGACGCAATTCATTGATCAACGCATCGCGATAGGGCAACAACGCATGAGGACGCAAACGAGGTAACATGGTTTTATGGGTATTATCAATGTCTCGTTTGATTTGTTTTTTCATGTGCGTAATTTCCTCCTCAGTGAGGTTGTCCCCTGAGGCTACTCCTATCATTTGTATCCAAATGTTACGAGCTTCGGTATCTATAGCCACCAATAACAAATCAGCTTGGTGCGCACTTGGAAACCATTGAGGGTGTTTGCCAATCGGAATGATGAAATGGTCGTTGAGAAAATCAAATTGCTCGAGCAACATTTTCGTCAAAGCCATTTCCAACGCTTTTTCGGGAAAATCGAACCAAGGAAAACCACTTACCTCCAGATGTTCGCTTATTTTTTGAATTCTTTCGGGCGTATCGGTCCAGTTATAGCCAATGTCTTTGAGCTGATAGTCAAGAATTTGAGTCACACTACCTCGACGGTGGGTAACTACCACCCTACTACTGACATCTTGTGACAGTACCGGAGGGAGTTGATGTTTGGCAGGAGCAAAATCAAATAAATCAGGAGTAATGTGCTGGTCCTTGATCACTACCCATTCTGAGGCTTCATTGGCTTTATCGAACAATACTTTTTCGGGCAAGGCCAAGGTCAGTTGGGTGGCTGGGACGGCATCAGTGATTTGTCCGGCCAGATTGGCCACCACCAATTGCTTCCAAAGCGCAAAACTTCGGGTTTGGTTTAATTGATCTTCAGGAGTGTCTTCATTTAGAAAGCGTACCATGGCATCTACCCAACGACTTACCTTTACTTGCCCATTAATTTGGGTAAGCAAGGCTGGAGCTTGAATCAAGTCTTGTTGTAAGTGGGTAGGGGCAAGTTTTTCGGTATCCGAAGCCAGCAAAATAGGCTGAGCGTGGAATGGCTGCACCAAAAAGGTGAGGTCACCGATAAATTCCTCGGGCGTTTTAAAAAAGGCATCAATGGATGCAATACCTACTTCTACCTGCTCAAATAACTCGGGGTTTTCTTCCGCTAGTTCTTGAAAAGCACGACCTGCTTGAGTAAAACCAGCTTGATTGGCAAACAACATGAAGGAATAAGCAATGTCTTGAGTCTCAGGTTGGTTGATGAGCCAATATACTGCTTCCACCAATGATTGGCCTTCATCGGCATTCAAGATATTGATTTGTAGTTCTTTTTTTTCAGGATAACGTACCAAATAACTCTGAATTTGTCCAATCAAATCTTCGGCACTCAAAGCCAAAGGCTCATAGGTAGGCATCAGGTTCAATACCTCCTGCCAATATTTGATCAAGTGCAATTGAGGGTTGAGGTCAGTAGCCGCTTTCTTGGCTTGATCAATAATTGTATACAAGCCCCAGCCATTGGCTGCTTCTCCCGAATATTGGTATACCCGGTCCTCTATATTAATCAACAAAGGATTATTTTGTGGGGTCAGGTTGGTTTGAAGATACTCTTGTAAGATTTCTACCCACACCGCGTGATTTTCTTCTTGCTCCAATAATTCAGCCTCCCATTTTTGGTACCAATCCCAAAGGTTCAATAGCCAAATCATTCGAACTGGGTGCAACGGCGTTTGCATATATATGGTCCCGATTTTTTGTTGTGGCAATAGGGTTTTTACCTGCACCAAGTCCAGGTTTTGCGCTACCTGTACCATTTCGTACAAGTCTTCCTGATCTTCGGGAGCCAGTTCTTCAATTTTCTTAAGTCTTTTGAGTAATTTATTGAGCCAATGCTGATACTCTTCTACATAATCTCGGATGAGTTCTATGTAATTGTAAGCATCAAACGTTTCCCAAATTCCTTTTTTTTCGGCTGCACTGGCTTGAATAGCCGCGAATAACTCAGCTCGTTTTACCCTAAAAGAAGCTGGAATCCAATCGTTTTCCCCTTCCAAGGTTTCGGTAAGCGTAATGGCACCTTCTCGTAGTGGGCCATAGTTTTTGATGTCTATAATCAAAGGGTCTACCTGATCGGGGTTGGCCAGGATGCATTGCTCAATGATGGCGAGTTTTTCGGGCAAACAAACTTTGAGCGACTTGTTAACCGGTTTCAAAAAGGTTTCGTAGACTGTTTCGAGGCGTTCTCCTCCGACTGGTTTTCATACGAAAACCAGTCGTACCCGT
>CALDJV010000965.1 GCA_937899305.1 uncultured Cytophagaceae bacterium | reverse complement strand
TAATTTTTATTTATATTAAAAATGGTCACCCTGAAGTGAGTAAAATATTACTGCCTTTGTATTATGTGATATCATTCAACAGTACACCATCACTAAATTGATTATCACCACATAAAAACCATGACAACATGAAAATAATAAAAGTCTTAAGGAACGTGTTCGTAATAACTGACCGTTTTCGCTTCATTTCTCCTTGCTATACTTCGTTACTTTTTTTGGCCGTAGCGATGGCTACGCCCGCAAAAAGTGCCTCGTCTAGCTTCAAGCAATTTTGCCAAAATCGGACACTTACTTTGAACATGTTCTTAAGTAGTTTGGTAATGCTCTTACATTTGATGAGTTGTCAGACGTCCAAATCTAACGATGACGAAAAACGAGTACCAAATAAAACGACCGCTGACAGTCTAATGGCTGTTTTAGATCAAAAAATTCCACAATGGCAGCAAATGCTTCACGTGCCCAATGTTGGTATAGGTATGATAGAAAATGGCAAAATAGCCAAGATAAAAGTATATGGAAACCTGAAAAACAAACAGCCTGCCCCAGTCAATACTTTGTTTAACGTTGCGTCTGTCACCAAGGTAGTCTTTGGAACCTTGGTTTTGAAGCTAGTGCAAAACGGGGACTGGAAATTGGACGAACCACTATACAAGTATCATGTTGATCCAGATGTCAAAGACGATCCTCGTCATCAATTGTTGACTACTCGCCATGTGTTGAGCCAACAATCTGGATTTGTGAATTGGCGTTGGAACCACCCCTCCAAAAAACTCACCTTTGATTTTGATCCAGGTACTAAATTCAACTATTCGGGCGAAGGAATGGAGTATTTGCGCAAGGCTTTGGAAAAGAAGTTTAACCAATCATTGTCAAGGTTAGCCGATTCGTTGCTTTTTAAACCTCTGAAAATGAATGATACCCGCCATACCTGGGACGGCAAGACAGGGATTGAGCGATTTAGCTATTGGTATGATGCCGAGGGAAAAGAACACCTAGAGCAAGACTATAGCACCAGCGACAATGCCGCAGATGATATTATGACCACGGTCGATGATTTAGCAAAGTTTGGGGTAGATGTATTGAATGGAGCGGGGCTATCTCAGGAGTTATTCGCAGAAATGGTAAAGGCCCAAGCGACCATTAACCCTAATTTGCAACAGGGCTTGGCTTGGCGGGTAGTCAATGGTTTACCAGAAGGGGAATATGCCATCCAACACGGTGGAAATGATATTGGTGTGGCTACTTTACTGCTTTTGTTGCCCAAGTCTAAACGTGGATTGGTGATTTTTACCAATGGAGACAGTGGTATTGTAATGTGTAACAATATTGTACGCAGTGTCTACAAATTTGGCAAGTCTATTATTCACAAATCGTACAAAAGCACTCCAGTAGATGCCATCCCCAAGCAAGTGACAGTGGCTCAAGACATCCTCAAAAAATACATTGGTACCTATGTACAACCCAGCGGTAGAAAAGTGGTGATTGAGCAATCACAAGACGGTTTGCTCTTGAAAATGGCCGGAGTACCCAATCTAGTGCTATTACCTGAAGCAAATGATACCTTCTTCCTGTTAGATTTTGACCCCAAAATCAAGTTCCTCAAAGTGACCAATGACCAAGCCCAGCAACTAAATATCATAGAGGGCGAAAATGCGATTGAGTGTAAACGAGTTGAGAAAAAGTAATAGTAAAATCATTATTATTAAACGGTTCAACCTAGCCCTTGGTGAGCTCAGTAAGGTTCATTGTTACATTGCTCTATTGCTATATTGTTGCGCGAGGCGATGGTTTATTGCTATTGTTACATTGTTTCGCCTTCGGCTCATTGTTACGCGAAGCATTCATTTTTCACTTTACGTTTTTCATTTTTCAATTAATTCTACCGCTTTGCGCTACTATGGACTAAAGAAAACTCCTAACTAAAAACCCTATGAACAAAAGTATTACGAAGAAAATTCAACGAACTCTATTTTGCTTGATTTTGTTGGCCCAGGCATTGGAGTCAACTGCCCAAGTGCAGCAAGGCTATCCTTCCAAAGGTTACCTGATGTTGTTGGGAGGAGGTATCACACCGCAACAAGCAAGGTTGTTTATGAAATACGCCGGTGGACCTGAACAAAAGATCTTGGTGGTGCCCACTGCTTTTGCTGATTCGAAAATCAAACGTGACCCTAATTTTGTAAAAGTGAAAAAACGATTCAAAAAACTAGGGATGGTGAACGTTGAGATTTTACATACACGGGATCGTGATTTGGCCAATACGTCTGAGTTTGCCCAAAAGATAACCCAAGTCAATGGCGTCTTTTTTTTGGGTGGAAAAACCGCTCGTTTAACTGATGCCTACGCCAATACTGCGGTACACCGGGCACTTTTAAAACTGTTGGCTCGAGGAGGAATCATTGGGGGAGTATCGGCAGGTTCGGGAGCACAAGCCAATTATTTTTTCCAAGACAAAGTTCAAAATGGCTTTGGTTTTTTGCCTGATGTCATTGTAATGAACCATTTTTTGAGCCGTAACAAACAGTTTCGTCATACCCAAGCACTCCGTCGGTTACCCAAATACATAGGAATTGGGATTGATGACAATACTGGCGTTTTTATAGAAAATGGAGTATTTGAGGTCATAGGCCAAAGCTATGTAGCAATGTATGACGGTACTAACTACCTCAAAAGTAAAGATTCCATCGCTCGATTACCAATAGGCTCAGAGCGTTTTTATTTGCTTCGTAACGGTGATCGCTATAGTCTTACCAAACGCCAAGTGTCATGCTCCCGTCTAGTTGCACCCACTCTAAGGTAGAGAAAACACAAAAAAA
>CALDJV010000964.1 GCA_937899305.1 uncultured Cytophagaceae bacterium | reverse complement strand
AGCTATTGGAGCTATTAACAGTTTTATAAAATAGAAGGGGGCGAACATGTTGAATTGTAGTAACCCTAAAAAAAATCAATATAGTGTGATTTTTTTCAAAATGGAGGTGGCTTTCCGCTCAAAAGCCAATTATTTTTGATATAAATACAAATATAACATCTAAACCGTAAAGCAAGTCCATACTTGCTGGTTTACAGATGCAAATTGTTTGAAAACGAATAATAAAAGTATTGATTAAATCCCTCTGGAAAAAATTACCAGTAAACTTTCTGCTCATCAGTTGAGAAGGAAGCAAAGGAAGCGCCGGAGCATTGGCCTGTTTGACGAAAGATTTTGAATATTTTGAACAACATATTCAGAAAAAATCGAGATGAGCCCAACTAAAAAAAGTTCAATTAAATAGTATGTCAGTAAATCCCTTTGAAATAATAGAAACCTTGGCACAAGCCCATGAATGGCTAGAGTTTGGCTGCATCAAACCACGAGGTTGGATGCGGGAGCAAATGAAGCATGACATGGAGGATGGCTTCTTAGGGAAGCTCAATCAACTGGTTCCTGAGTTGGTAGAGGAGGACGACATTTATGGAAGAGATAGACTGACCAAAGAAGTTAAAAGCAAGCACTTAGGGAATGACTCTGACGACAAAGAGTGGGAAATACAATACTTGTGGTGGAATAGCGAAACCCAGTCGAACTGGAGGGATGGGTACTTGCGCACTGCAATCTTGTTAGAAGACCAGTCTCTTTTGCAAGAGGTAGCTCAATACATAGCGCGTATCTTGAGTTATCAGGACAAAGACGGCTACTTGGGAATTTATGGGAGAGATCTACGCTTTAATTTCGATACCGAAAATGGTGAACTATGGGCTCAAGCTTCACTTTTACGAGGGTTGTTGGCCTATTTTGAAGCTACGCGGGAACAAGCAGTACTGGAAGCAATTATACGAGCAGTAAGGCTAACTATGGAGACTTATCCTCCTCATCAATCGAATCCTTTTGGGGTAACCAAATCCTTTGCTGGAGTAGGACATGGATTGATGTTTACCGATATAGTTGATCGTTTGTATCAAATAACGGGCGACCGATCATATTTGGAATATGGACTCTGGTTGTACGAAAATTATTCTGCAAATGACCTCAGTGAGCAAGACATCCGATATGAAAATGTGATTGATTCGGCCTATAAACTAAAGGGACATGGGGTACATACTTATGAGCACATTCGTGCTTTGACAACTGCCTATTATGCGTCAGGCAATGGTTTACTCAAGAAGGCACTAGAAGACTATTTGGCCAAAGTAGCCAATTGTATTATGCCTAGTGGGGGACCAGTGGGTGACGAATGGGTAGGCGAAAGAGCAAGTGATGCTACCGAAACTGGTTACGAGTATTGTTCATTACAAGAGTTACTGGATTCTTATACCCATTTGTTGCAAAAAACGGGGGATCTAAAGTGGGCCGATAAAGTAGAGTGGATACTATTCAATGCTGCTCAAGGGGCACGCCATCCCGAAGAAAGCAGTATAGCATATCTCAAAACTGATAATTCTTACTCCATGGTAGGCAAATTTCGCCCAGACGATACCTACGAGGAGGGCAAAGTGGCCCAAGTAAGATACAAATATTCACCCACTCATCAAGATGCTGCAGTATGCTGTAATCCCAACGCAGGGCGAATTTACCCTTACTATGTCAAAAGTATGTGGCTTAAGAATGAACAAGGGCTGACCGCGACTTTGTATGGTGCCTCAGTGGTGACCACCGAAATTCAGGGAGCCCAGGTGACCATTGAACAGCAAACCAATTATCCTTTTGAACTGGATATTCACTTTAAAATTTTGATAGATCAACCTCGGGCATTCGAACTGCGTTTTCGTCAGCCAAGTTGGGCAAAAGATAATGGAGTACCCCTTCAAGCAAGTGGTGCCAATATTAGCCGCGAAGGGGGGGGATGGATAGCGCATAAGTATTGGCAAAATGGAGACAAAATTAGCCTTCGTTTTGAAGCCGCGATTCAACTTCACCAAGACCGCCGCCAGGACTACTACTTTACCTATGGGCCGCTGTTATATGCGTTGCCTATTGAGGCCCAACGCCAGGTGAATAAATCACATGTGGTAGCAGGCTTTCACGACTTGTATTATACCAGCGAGCAAAGCCATGACTTTTATCTAGATTCAAATCAAGCTCAAAACTTTCAACTAAAATACAATGAGATAGATGGTAAAGCTCCCTGGAAAAAACCGGCTAGTGGGCTCCAAGGAGTACTTTGGAATGCCCAAACCCAACAAAATGAAATGGTAGAATTGTGGCCAATTGGGAGTACGATTCTCCGGAGAACAACTTTTTCAACAAAGCCAACATAAACAAGTCTAATAAGAATAAATCGAACAGGAATAAACCTAAGAAGGATAAACCCAGACGAAACAAATCAAAAGAAGAACATCATCGGTAGGTGCGGGTAGCCGTGCTTATGTTTTATTGAATAACTGTTATATGAAGCACTTTTTGTACTTATTTTTTTTAAGTTTTCTATTAAGTCTCAATGCCCAAGTAAACGCTCAAAAGATACAACGTGTCGAGCCGGCTTTTTGGTGGGCAGGTATGGTCAATCCCGAATTGCAACTGTTGGTAAAGGGCCAGGACATTGCTGGACTGCAGGTAGCCATTGAGCAAAAAAAAGGAATAGATTTGGTGAGCGTGATGCGTTTACAAAATGCCAACTACTTGGTGATTAATCTGCGCTTGGCGCCTGGTGTAATGCCCCAAAAATTTGCCATTCGTTTTAACCAAAATCAAAAGACAGTATATACTTATG
>CALDJV010000963.1 GCA_937899305.1 uncultured Cytophagaceae bacterium | reverse complement strand
ACCACAAATTACATCAAATTAACTCACAATAAACTTAGTCCCCAGTGTACTAGAACAGGATCAAGGCTTTTCCTCTTGTCACTCATATTGGTCTGTAATACTTATATTCGTGATATGAAAAAAGACGAGAAGGAAATCCTTTTTAGAGTTGATTTTGTTAGAACATTAACCCAATCAGAACAAGATGATATCTGGTTTCACTTGGTAAAAACATTGGAACAAAATAACTTACTTTGGGGTGGCGGTGGTGATAAAACTCACTTTACTGGAGGTATTTATCACAAGAACGATGCATTATTTGATGAAGGAAAAATACAAGATGTATTGCTCCAATGGGTGACTCAAGCCAGCTTGGCGTCAAAAATAGAATTCAATATCCATCTTCCCGAATGACGCTCCCTCACCTCTCACCCAACAAAATCTCTTTACTTGCGTAAGGTAAAATATAGTACTTTTTATTGCATAGTACCAATTAATACACAAATCAACAAAAATTAGGGAGGTTTGACCTGAGTAATTATATTTGTTGTTAGATCACCCCATTAAAATCAATCTACACTGCCCATGAAGAAAAGAAGAAAAACGGATAAATGCCTCAATTGCGGGCTGGTATTTGAAGTGCCCGACGAATTTTGTCCCAGATGTGGACAAGAAAACCACCTACGCATCAAATCTATTCGTTTGTTTCTTGTCGATTCCTTCAAAGATATCGTAGACATTGATGCCCGTTTTTACCGCAGTGTCAAACCTTTCTTGTTTAAACCCGGTCGTTTAACCAAAGCGTACATCGAGGGACGTCGAAAACATTTTATCCAGCCCATTCGCTTGTATTTAATATTGAGCTTTGTCTACTTTTTCATTTCCTCTATTGAACTCAACAAACTGACCAATAAAAAGGACTTTAAAAGCCAAATAAAAAAATCGGCCATTTCAGATAAGGTGCGTCGCAAACAAGATTCGCTCAAACTCAACGAGCTATTCTATAAACGTTACAAGATCAACCCTGCTACCTTGACTGACTCACTCAAGAAATCTTCTCTCGAACCAGCTGATTCATTGTTTTTACGAAAAATCAATGATGGATTCCAAACGATGTATAGGCAGGGTAAGTTGCGCGACTCGTTGCGAAGCGTTAAAACAGATTCGCTAAAACAGGCCAAACGATTAAAAAAGTACCGCAAAAAACTCCTTGGCTATCGAAAAAAATTGACCAAAGCAACTGAAGAAGAAAAGCGTCAAAAGTACGAAAAAGCAATTCAAAAAACCCTCTTGGACTCTACCCGAAGTGTGCTTCGATACCAGTTGATACTCGACCGTCGACGTTATCGTGACAGTCTCAAGCATAGGATAAAAAATACTGCTGATGATTCACTCAAACTGACAAAAGCCATGGCCGATTGTGAGGTCAAGCTGGATTCTATCAATCAAATTTTATTTAAATATTATAACCCCAATGCCCAAGAAGATAACTCGGATGGTTTTAACATTATGAATGTCAATATCCAGCAGGTAACCAACTTATCGGCCGCAGGACTCAAAGAAAAAGCCATCATAGATTCTCTGGGACTAGAAAAAACCTGGGTCAATAGATTTATTGTACACCAAAGTATTCGTTGGGGCAATGCTACCTTGGCTCAACTGATATCTTACATAGTGGAAAAGCTCCCCATTGTGATGTTTTTTGTATTGCCGTTTTTTGCCTTATTGCTCGCCTTGGTATATATCAGACACAAACAATATTATGTAGAACACATCATATTTACCCTGCATATCCACGGTTTTGCCTACTTGTTGTTTGCCTTGGGTATTTTATTCATTGAGCTGTTCCCTGGCGGGGCGCCTTATATTGCCGGCGGAACTTTCTTACTGCTCTTGTTTTATAGTTACAAATCGTTCCGTAATGTTTATCAACAAAGACGATTTAAAACTTTGATAAAAATGACCCTGATCGGCTTTAGCTATTTTATTATACTTATTATGGCCTTTGTATTAGGGGTATTGGTCAGCTTGCTACTATTCTAAAGCACCACCGACCTCACTTGTTAAGAGTGAGGTCGGTGGTATTCATTGTGATCTAAAAATTGACTATTTCAACTCTAATGCCTTGTTTAGGTATTGAGGTAAACGTTTGCTACTAGGACGTAAAAAGTCGTCGTTCAATACTTCTCCTTTTTTGCTTACCAACATATAACGAGGAATGGTACGCACCTTGAATTTTTTCATGATTTCACCAATTTGCTTTTGGTTGGGTTTCCAGTGATAACCACTAATGCCATGCTTTTTAATTCCTTTTTTCCAGGCTTGCTCACTACGGTCCAGAGAGATGTACAAGAAAGCAACCTCTTTACCCTCGTATTTTTTGTGCAACTTATCACTGTAACGCATTTGGCCTATACAAGGCCCACACCAGGAAGCCCAAAAATCTACATACACTACTTTCCCTTTGAATTGTGACAAAACTTCATCAAATTTTTTCCCTTCAGCATCTACAAAAATTACTTCGTCGCTACTGCGGTTAGAATGATTCATCGGAAACGTAGCCGCCACTGCCAAACCAGCAATGAGTGCTATCACAAGTAGTTTAATTTTTTTCATAAAATATATTGTTTAAGGAATAATGTATCCCTCTCAGTTGTCCAACCAAGAGAATTTGCTTGATATCCAACTCTAGTACAGTATGCATCGTTCATTCAGTTGTCTTCTCAAAACAATTCATTGATACAAATCATTTTTAATTGCAGGTACAACTTTCAAAACACTGTTGGTCATTGTGAATTACGCTCAAAAAAATGATTTGTTAGCTTGATGACCAATGATGTTATCATATTAACACAATTTTAACCTCATCGCTCCCTTCAATGAGACGATAAATGAGTTAAATTCGTTAATAAAATTAAAAGGAGCAATTCGTATTTTTATTATTAATCATTC
>CALDJV010000962.1 GCA_937899305.1 uncultured Cytophagaceae bacterium | reverse complement strand
CATCTAATACAAACGCATAGACTCCGTTGCCTTTCTTGTTGATTTGGTAGGTGTCTCCGGTGCCTTTTTCAAATTTTCCCAAGTTAAACCAGGCATCTTGATGAATCCATACGCCCTGATCATCTTGGTTGGGCGACAATACCTGATAAAACTGATTCTTGGTTTCTACCTTTTCCAGCGTGATTTGATCGTAGCGAGGAGTTACATTTTGCTTATTAGGGAAGACCCATATTTGTAAAAAACGTACTTCCTTGTCTTTATTTTTGTTGTATTCACTGTGATAAATGCCCGTGCCTGCACTCATAACCTGAATGTCTCCTTCTTTGATGACTGCTGAAGTACCCATGCTGTCTTTGTGCTCCAAATCACCCGCCAATGGAATGGATATGATCTCCATATTGTCGTGAGGGTGGGTACCAAATCCTCTTCCTTCGGCTACTACGTCATCGTTGAGTACACGTAATACACCAAAATTCATCCTTTCGGGGTTGTAATAATTGGCAAAACTAAAGCTATGGTGTGAGTTTAACCAGCCGTGGTCAGCGTGACCTCGAGTGTTGGCTTTATGCAATACGGTGTTCATTACTTTTGCTCCTTTCAAGTGATTGTTGTCTATATCATTGCCAGCATTTGGCAAATGATTGAATCCTACCTGTGCCATGAGTTTGTCATAAGTAGAGGTCAGGTTGCCACTATTTTTAGCTTCTATGATCGAATAACCAGAAACCACACCAGCAGCTCCTAGTAATGATTTTCTTAAAAACTTTTTGCGATTCATGACAGGTAGAGGTTTAATGATATAATAATTGATTCTTGGTTTTTCTCAATTGATCCATCGTGAGAAGTAAGCCTCAGTATCACGACCTTATCATTGAGTACATTACAAAGTTGCTACATTCATGAATCTAAAGAGATATAAAAAAGGAGTAGATACATATAAAAAAGGCGGTTTGCTATATTTTTCCGCCTTCGGCTCATTGTTATATGGCTTTATTGTTTCGCTGCGCTTATTGTTCTATGGTTGAATTGGTCTATTGTTGAATTGTTCCGCTTCGCTCATTGTTAAATTGTTGCGCAAAGCGACAAAAAACTATGGACTATCGACTAAAAAAAACTCCCAACTACGATCTACCAACTCCTAACTAAAAAACTGTGGACTATCGACTGTCGACCGTGGACTAAATTAAAACCCACCACTTTGCTTTCACACAAATAAAAGCAGCTGATAAGAAGCTAAGCATTGAAAAAAAGAGATACAGCAACATAGAAACCAAGCCATATTGAGCAAAGCCCAATCTACGATTGATGTATGTGGAAAGGAAGGCAATGACCACAAATACCGCTACCGAAGCCACCCGTAAGGCTGTTTTTTCGGAATACTGAGGGCTGCCCCAAACCCGATGGATGATGACATAACTCAGGTTGAGCCCAATAAAAGTACCTGTGATAAAAGATTGAAACCAGGGATATAACGGGATAAATAGAAGAGGAAAAAGCATAAAATAAGTGGCCGTGTTAGTCGATTTTTCGGAATTGCATAGTCGTTGCCAAATGGTATAAATCAAAACAGTAAATACCACGCCTACCCCCAAACCACCGAGCACATCGCCTAGATAATGACGAGCCAAGTACATGCGCGAAAACATCATTAGTACAATGATAAGGGCGCTCAAGTACCACAGCCAACGGCGCCGAAAGATCAAGGTCATCCCAAGCATAATGGCAGTAATAAGCGACGTATGCCCTGAAGGAAAACCCTCCCGAGCGGCTTTCTGGTTCCTGATTTTTTGGAGTAATGGTTGCGAAAATGTATCGAAAAAACCTTGAGGTTGAAGTTTTACAAGGTTTTCGGTATTGGCTTTGCGTCCAAAACCATTGAGGGTAGTATCTACTGCCATAGGGCGAGGATAATCTACCATCGTTTTGAACAAAATGGTAAGTAAAACAACGTAAAAGAACATATTGGCTATCATTAGTGAGCGGCAAGCATTTTGATTAAGAGGCATATTGCCCAAAAAATC
>CALDJV010000961.1 GCA_937899305.1 uncultured Cytophagaceae bacterium | reverse complement strand
ATACTTTTGTCAGGGAGGATACCACGAATAAAGTATCTTATCAATTCCCTTAAACTGTTTATTTTTTATGGAAGAAAAAAAAATGACCCTTACCGTACACCAATTTATGAAAGCATTGATTGAGTTTGAGTCACAAAGTATTTTGAGTGATTTTAACCATATATTTGGTAAAGATAGTGGAGAAGTATTGTGGAGTGAATTTCTCAATCAGTGCAATAGCAACACCACTTTGTTTTATCGTATTATGGATGATCAACAAAAAGCAAAATTTGAAGCGTATTTGCTTAAATCTACCCATCATACCATTTCATAGCTGACCATTGACTCAGCCAATGGCTACTTTATCCTAAAAGCTCATCCAATGTTTTTAACCTCCTTTTGGGGGCTTCTTGCCCTCAATTTTCTGCTTACCCAAGGTATAACAATTCCCCTGTTCTATCATATTCTCTTCAAAAAAAAACGATACATGCCTCATTACATAATCAGTAGTCGTTGCTTATATCAATAAAGCGTACAGTATTTATCAATCTTTTTTCGAGAATATCTATTATAATATGAGGAAATTTTTGTTTGCATTGGGCCTGTGGGGCCTGACTATGATGGTAGCCTGTAATAACAATGGAGGTGAAGCTACTCAACCAACTACCAATGAGGGTGATGCAGAGATCTTGGCCAAAACATTAAACTTGCCAAGCGAAGCGTACAATTACTCTAACATCAATTTACCTACTCATTTTTTGGCGGCCAATGTACAAGCCACCAACAATACACCTTCTACCAATCCTACTACAGATTTGGGAGCAACGCTGGGGCGGGTTTTGTTTTATGATAAAAACCTGTCGGCCAACAATACCATTTCTTGTGCTTCTTGTCATTTACAGAGTAAGAGTTTTACAGATCCCGAGGCCTTTAGTACTGGTTTTGAAGGAGGTAAGACGGGAAGAAACTCGATGAGTTTGGCCAATGCCTTATTCTACGAAAACGGAAAGTTTTTTTGGGACGAACGGGCCAATACTTTAGAAGATCAGACCTTGATGCCAATTCAGGATTTGGTAGAAATGGGAATGACCTTAGAAACATTGGTACCCAAATTACAAGCCTTGGATTATTACCAAGTATTGTTTAGACAGGCCTATGGCGATGAAACGGTGACTTCTGAACGAATCTCACAATCACTTTCACAGTTTGTAAGAGCGATGTTTTCGTATCAGTCTAAATACGATGCAGCACTCAATGCCCACAATGGTCCAGTGAATGGTGGTACTACGTTGGCTGGATTGACCGATGAAGAAAACCAAGGTCGTCAATTGTTTACCAGCCCCAATGCAGGAGGATGTGCTGGGTGTCATTCGACTGATTTATTTGTAGGAATTGGAGCTCAAAACAATGGATTGGATGCTACTACTACTGACTTGGGATTGGCTGGTGTTACCAACGATACTCGAGACGAAGGAAAGTTCAAGGCACCTTCATTGCGAAATGTAGAAGTAACTGGACCATATATGCACGATGGCCGTTTTGCAACCCTGGAAGAGGTCGTAGAACACTACAACAGCGGAGTACAAGATCATCCGGCTCTAGACAATCGTTTGCGGGTACGCGGAACCAATCAGGTAAAAAGATTGAATTTCACCGATGCTCAAAAAAGTGCTTTGGTAGCCTTTTTGAAAACATTGACCGACAATACTTTCTTGACTGACGACAAGTTTTCGGATCCATTCAAGTAAGTAACGCTTTCAAAATAAGTTTACACTTATTTTACTAAAAGATATGAGGGTAGAGCCATTACCTAATATCCTTTGCCAGCAATGGGAGGGTAGGGGTGGCTCTTTTTTTATGGCCAATGCTATTACAAGGTTGAGTATTTATTCGCCCTTGAGCCAACTGATGGCTTGGCTTTCGCCATCAAAAAATTTTGACTCAAAAGTCTGGTGCTTGACGTCATCCACATGTTGGGTAAGTGCTACCTGAGAAAACAAATCTTTTGAAACTAAAAATGCTTTTCTTCGAACTCCAGCTTCTGGGTATACGATAAATACTTCTTCATCAAACCATTCTTGTACTTCTGGAACTATAATGAAATTAAAATCCAGTGTGTCAATCAAAATACATTGAGGGCGATGAGTTTTGATGAGTTCCAATGATTTCTTGATTTCAGCTTTGAGGGTATCATCATCTAAACTTGAGGTAGAAGGTTTCCAACGGGTGATTAGCAAAGCGTCTTCAGCGTGAAACTCTATAGTTTTGTAAATGGAAGTATAAATAATCATCGGGTATAAAGTTTTAGATTGACAAAGTAAGTTGGCTGGCCTACGATAAGTAAAACGGAAAAAATAAAGTAATCCAAATTTGGTGTAATATCTGGTTGCTAGACGATGAGAAAAACCGAGTCTACAGCTTGCTGTGACGAGCTCTGCTTTAGCTAATCTTTGCGTAGCCAAAGCTACGGAACTATTTTTTGAAGAAGTATAGCGGTCAGAGATAAGTCAAATGGATTAGGTTATTTATATAGTTTTACTAAGCTCGACTTTGGCCTTTTAAATTACAGAACCCTTCGTGGAAAT
>CALDJV010000960.1 GCA_937899305.1 uncultured Cytophagaceae bacterium | reverse complement strand
TAGAACAAACAGTAAGTTTTGATCAACAGAAGGTTCAATGTTTATGGGCAGGAGTTTCGTTCAACAACACATCCCGAATCTTGCCTTTAGAATTGAAATAAATACTGGGTGTTTCTTCCACTGCACTATGGGTACAACGACTAAGCCGATCCGCAGTGAGGGCGATTCCTTTGATGATTCCGTATTTTTTGATAGCAAGACGACTAAACCGAGAGCAGCTGGTTTCATATACGCAACTCGCCGAAATTTGAGGAGAAATGACTTGCTGATAAGTGGTGAGCAATCCTGAGAAAGCCCAATAAAAAGGATTGATGATTTGGATGAAAGTGGGTGACTTCTTTTTAGGGTTGTCATAGAGTTCTTTCCAGGAACGCAAATCGTAAGGCGATTTGCTTGCCTCTAGCAATGCCAAATCGGTTTGTTTGTTTTGAGCCAATAGGGGAGTAGTAGCCATCAATCCAAACCAAGCCACTGTAATCAAAAACTGTTTCATATATTTTTTCTTTCAATACGAAGGCCTTCAATCAAATGTCACAATCCTGAGGGGGGACTATTGTTTTATTGTTCCGCTTCGCTGATGGTTAAATGGCTATATTGTTCTATTGTTCCGCTTCGCTCATTGTTAAATTGTTGCGCAAGGCGATGATTAATTTGCATCGCTTTGCGCTACTGTGGACTATGGACCGTCGACTGTGGACTAAATAAAACTATTTAATCTTCTCCAAGTCCTCTACACCCTCTCGGTCGGCGGCACCAATGCTCCAGCGACCCAGCATTTTGTTACCATTGATGGTGTAATTCACTACCCCAAAACTATTGCCCATTCCCCAGCCTATTACCAAATAATCCCCTACTTTGATACCTACTCCTTTAGCATCTTGGCCAGTGAGTTTCCAGTCCACCTGATACACCGATCCGGTTTTTTTTACGATGAGGTTTCCGGTGTAGGGTTGGGTTTTGCCTGGGTTGTTTCCAGAGATTTGATATGTACCTTCAATTTGTCTAGGCGTGCCCCCTGCCAGATTTTCGGTGCCAATGGTACCCTTAGATTCAGCCGCCATCCAGCGTCCCGACATAGTGCCGTCTCCGTTTATTTTATAAGCCACTACCCCATACACCCCACTACCCCAACCTACAAACAAGTGATTGTTGTTTCGGATGGCAACCCCTCCATAGCTTCCTGCGTTGGTGTTCCACTGTACACTGTAGCCTTCACCTTTTTGGGAAAACTTTACCGCTCCCTCATAAGAATCCCCATTGAGGCTAAACGATTTGGTAATTTTCCAGGTGCCAATCAGTGAGGTCTCCTGCGCCTCGTCAGTAGTGTTGTTGGCAACCACATCTATTTTGGCTTTGTTTTTAGACTCGCCCTCCATTTGTTCGAGTTTATCTACATACTTTTTCTTAAAAGTTTTTTCTCGAGGGTCACGCTCAAAGTACCCCTTCATTTGTAATAAAAGTACAGCCATGGCGGCCAAGAAGAGCAAAAATGTGATTGTTTTTTTCATCGTGCGTGTTGTTTTTTAATCATTGTTGCTAATTGACGAGTGAAGATACTCAAAAAACAACAAACCTGGGGATATAATGTTGTCGTATATCAGTTGTTTGTACTTGGGTTAGGGGTGAGGATTGTCGTTCCAGCCATAGTGTATGCTACAATTTGGAAGATAAATATCTAAATAATCGTTTGGGTTTCCACAAAAATAAATGGTGTGGAGGTGAGGGAGTTGTTCAATAGATTGGGGGATAGAATGAGCCAGAAGGGCATTATCTTGTAGTGATAATTGTTCTAGATTGGTTAATTGACCAATTTCTTCTGGCAACTTGGTCAGTTGGTTGCCATCCAGATACAAATATTTCAGGTTTTTGAGTTTTCCAATACTTCGAGGAAGCGCTGCGATGGCATTTCTATTGGCTATCAGGCATTCTAGGTTGGTTAATTGACTGATTTCTTCGGGTAGTTGGGTAAGTTGATTGTTGTCTACCGATAAGTAGTCCAAGTGTTTTAAATGACCAATTTCGCCAGGAAGTTCAGAGATTTGGTTATCGCTCAAAATGAGTTTTTGGAGTTGAGAGAGGTGTTGAATATCTGGAGAAACAGAAGTGAGTTGATTATCAGTAAAGCATAGATATTTGAGGTAAGGCATAGATTGCAATATTAAAGAGGGTATTTCGCTAAAAAGATTTCCTTGCAATCCCAATTCCTCGAGGTGAGGCAAATCAAGTATTTCGGAAGGCAATGTTTTCAGTTGGGTATATTCCCAGTAAATCTCTGACTGATTTAAACTTAATATGTGGTTGGGCTCTATAGTGTCTATGGAGGTACTTTGTTGGTGTACATGTTGGTGAATTGCCAGAAAGGGAGCAAGCGCTGCTTGAAGTGAAGGAATGGCCCGGGCGATTTCCAAGGCGAGCAAGATATTTTGTTCGTCTGATGAATACAAGAGCCTTAAAAAATTGATGTCCTCGTGCATAAGTAAAGTAGGAAAACCATGAATACTACTTAAATGGTTCTATTGTTCCGCTCGTATATTTATAAAAAGGAAATTACTATTTGAAAAATAC
>CALDJV010000959.1 GCA_937899305.1 uncultured Cytophagaceae bacterium | reverse complement strand
CTAAGTAACGCTTTCAAAATAAGTGTCGAGGTTTTAGTAAAATTACTCAATGCTAAACGAGGCGCTTTTTGCGCTCGTAGCAGGGCTACGGGCAATAAAAGGAACGAAGTGTAGCGAAGAGGAATAAAACTAAGCCGGACAGTTATTGCGAACGCGTTACTAATCGTCAGGAGTCGTGTCAAATGGACTAGATTTTCCATACAGTGTATCATTACTAGTGATAATATAAGTGCGTACATAGTAGGTGGTTACTGGAGTAAGATTTTTAATATTACTAGTAAAAGTTTCAGTATCGGTTTTGGGCCCTAGTTGAGTAACACTGTCCGCGATGGTAGGTTCAGTATTGGTTTGAGACCAACAGTGCCCATGCTGAGTAATAGGATCGGTAGCGTGGATAGATACCAAGCCCGACACATCAGCAGTAGAAGACTTTGGAAATATGATCAAGGTAGTAACCAAACTCAAAGGGAGTTCAAAGTTTTCCCCGTATACTACTTGGCCATCCTGATTGATGTAATATCCTCTTACAAAATATTTGGTATTGGTGAGCAAATTGGGCAATGTACTGGTATAATCACCAGGAGATGTTTTCTCACCTAATTCAGTTACTCGTCTATTGCCATCTATAGTAGGGTTAAATACGGTATCCCAGCAATGTCCGTGTTGTGTCACTTTTTTATTTTGCCGATTTACATCTCGGAGCAGTCCGGTTATTTCAGCAGAAGTATAATCACGCTTTGATGCATCAGCTACACCAGTAGTAATAAAGTTTTTTCGTTCAAACTGCAGCAGGTCGCAAGCCGACAATGCCATCAGCCCAAAGAATATATAAATGCCAATTTTCTTCATTTCGTTTGTTCCTGTTTGTTGTAATGTATTTAAAATCTCCAGGCAAAACCAAGGTGAGGTGTTGGACCAAAGGGGTTGATACCAAAACTGATTAGATTTTGTCTTCTTTGCAGGTTTTTCTTGATCACCTTGCGCTTGTTGAGCTTATTCTTGGTTCCTCTCAGGGCCACCATGACAATATCGTAAGCGTACAAGCCCACCGCCAGTGCAAACGAAGCAGTAGATACGAGACGTTGGTTACTGGCTCGTCGGAAAGCGTTTTGGGTTTCATCGAGGTTGGTGGCATCTAAATACTCCTGGTAACTATTGTTGGCTTGCTGGTTAAAATACAAACCAGAGCCCACCAAACCTCCTACTGCCAAGGTGGTACCAATCCATCGCCACTTTTTCCAGCCTTTGAGCGATTTTACGTACATATTACCCCAACCTGGCAAAATAGCCGAGCGTAGCGCATTGAGCGGTCCACCTAAAAATGGTTGGTAAGTAGCATCTATTTGAAATTCAACGTTTTTCCCGTCAAAAGCATTCCCTTCTCCCAGGTAATACCAATATATTTTTTGGTCTTTGCCGGCAATGAGTTCTTCTCCAACCGCACCCTTTACGTTTTTGAGCGGGCCAATGAAGGTAGCTCCGCCATCTTGAGTATAAGTAAGCTTGATATTATATTTAGCGTAATAATCTCCAGGCTTTACATTGTTTTCTATCAAGCTGTAACGAATCATAATTCGCGAACTGTCTTTTTGCAAAACAGGATCTTGTTGCTCGAAGCTAATCTGAGCTTTGGCCGAAACTGCCCACAGCAACAGGAAAAGGGTATAAAGTGAAAGTTTAGACATATCAATGATACTTATCTTTTGAATTTTGTCACGTAATTGTTTTGCCTTACCGGTATTTACAGAGAAATTTTGTTCGAGAAAGTAACTTTAAGTAACTCACTTCATTTATTTGCTAGATTCGAGTACTCGGAGTTCTACCCGGCGATTCTTGGCTTTGTTTTCTTTGGTTGTATTGGGCACGATGGGGCGATCCTCCCCAAATCCCTTGGTAATCAAGCGTGTCGTACCAATACTTTGTTCTTTTAGGTAAGTAGCCACACTTTCAGCCCGGCGATCCGAAAGCCGAAGGTTTTTGCCTCTGCTACCAACATTATCGGTATGGGCTTCAATGCTCAATTTTACTTTAGGATTGGCTTTGAGCATTTTTACCACTCGCTCCAATTCAATGAAAGAAGAGTCTTTGAGTTCGGCCGAATTAAAGTCAAAATAAATATCTTTCAAGGCCAATTTAGCTCCTTTTTCAAGCTTGGTAAGCTTCACCAATACCGTTTTGGGCTGAGTGTTGTTCTTGACTTTTACCTTATCAGAGTGGAAAAAATAATTTTTCGAGGCGTTGACTTCCATGTTATATTCATCACCTTCTCGCAGGCTTACATTGATGGTACGCCCCGAGCCGTCGGTAGGTTGAATAATGATTTGCTCGTTTCGATTTTTGTTGGTAAAAACCGCCCCCGCTTTGATGCCTTCGTCCGATTCGAGGTCTTTTACATTCAACGAAAAGTTTTTAACCCGATTGGAGGCTACTTGGATGGCCTGATCAATTTTTGATGCATCCTTGAACTGTTGCACTGTATAAATATTATAACCCTGCACCTTTTGTGAAGAAATGACTAGGTAAGCCCCTTTGTCAGGATTGACTATGCCCTTGTAGATAGAGAGGTTGTTGTTGTCTTTTACCTCCAAGTCGTAATTGTCTTTTGCTCGAATCCGGGCATTATACACCCCGTTTTTATCTTTTTTGTTCAAAACAATTTGCTCGTTCCGATTTTTATTGGTCAAAACCACATTGATGGGAACATCTGCGTCAGACTCAATATCCTTGATTTTTAGACCGAAATCGACCCTTTTAGGGCGCATGTAAATTACTTTTGCTGCCTGATAAGCAATTTGTTGTCCAGTAAGATCATACACCACTGTGGTGTCTTCATAGTCTGGGAGAGAAAGCTTGATATTGTACTTTCGGTAAATGGGCAAGATGAGCACTTCTTTGTCTTTACGAAAACTATTGGGGTAGCCATTCAGCGCACGATTGGTAGAATCAAGAATTTGCAAATTAGGGCGGAGTATCTTGGTATTTTCTTCGGCGTCCTTCACCGTCATATTTAGGGTAGCATTGGCCACATCAAAAGAAGTTCGTCGAGTACGAGGTGTTGTCAATTTAATTTGTGAGTAGCATTCAAGCCCCAACAAAAAAAT
>CALDJV010000958.1 GCA_937899305.1 uncultured Cytophagaceae bacterium | reverse complement strand
GTTATTAGAATTCTTGGGAAGACTTGACAAATAATGTACCGCTCACTAATGGTAGTTGGTAGTTTTGTTTAGTCGATAGTTTTTAGTTCGTAGTTAGGAGTCAGTAGTTGGTAGTTTTGTTTGGTCGATAGTCAATGGTCCATAGTCCATAGTAGCGCAAAGCGGAACAACAGAATGATTATCATATTTGCGAAATTAAGAAAAAATTATCGCCTCGCGCAACCATTTAACAATGAGCAAAGCGGAACAATGTAGCAATAGAACCATCAGCGAAGCGAAACAATTTAAAAGTAACCATTGGGTTAATGCAATTTTATCCGAACAAACTTCTAAATCTGAAGGTTAGCTTGTATATTGCAGGTAAAAAAAGTTGAATATATGGAAACATATGCCGAAGCATTGAGTTATGCCATCCCAGGGTTTACTGTATTGATATTGATAGAATACTTGGCCAGCTTGGTGATGAAAAAAGAGGTAAACCGAGGAATGGATACCATCTCAAGTTTAAGCTCGGGTATGACCAATACCCTCAAAAATATCATGGGGCTTTCGGTAGTACTCCTTAGCTATCAGTGGATGTATGCACATTTTGCCCTGCTCGAGCTCAAAGCGACCTGGTGGGTATTTGTGATCGCGTTTATCGGTATCGACTTTGCCGCATATTGGTCTCATCGATTCAACCATAAAATCAACTTGTTTTGGAACCGTCACATTGTACACCACAGTAGTGAAGAATTCAACCTTTCGTGTGCCCTCCGTCAAAGTGTTTCGGACGTAGTAGGCATTTATTTTTTCTTGCAAATTCCCTTGGTTCTATTGGGCGTTCCTCCTATCGTGATGGCTTATACTTTGCCTATTCATTTGTTTGCTCAGTTTTGGTATCATACCCGCCTCATTGGCAAAATGGGCTTTCTCGAACATATCATTGTTACCCCATCACATCACCGGGTACACCACGCCATCAACCCCGAATACATTGATAAAAACTTGTCCACCATTTTCATTGTTTGGGACAAACTATTTGGCACATTTCAAGCTGAGCTGGACGAAGCACCTCCAGTATATGGGGTGATCAAGCCAGTACAGACCTGGAATCCAATATTGATTAACTTTATCCATTTGTGGGGGCTCATCAAAGATGCCTGGCGTACTCAATCGTGGAAAGACAAGTTACGTATTTGGTACATGCCTACTGGATGGCGTCCGGCTGATGTGGCTCGCAAGTACCCCATCGAGATAAACAAAAACCCGTATGCGCAAGTAAAGTACAACACGCCCACCTCTGGATTCTTTTTGGGTTGGTTTTGGGTACAACTCACCATCAACCTGGCCTTGATGCTCTTCTTGCTTACCAATTTCGCGAAAATTGCCTACTTGGATTTAATGTTGTATGGTACCTTCTTATGGATTTCTATTTTTGCCTATACCATTGCCATGGATAAACACCGACTAGGGGTCTTCTTTGAGGGTTTAAAATTGCTGCTGGGTGCTTACTTAATCTATAAAACCCAAGGATGGTTTGGAATGGAAACTGCCTTACCAGGAGCGGGCATTGTAGTCAGTGTTTATTTGCTCATTTCGTTTTTTATGACGTTCATTTTTATCAAAAAGTCTCTGCCATTTACCTCGTCCCAGCCTTTGGTTCAAAGGACTTAAGTGTGTTATGGCCATCTATTCTAAGAAAATAGTGCTTCCTTTCGAGGATACGACAAAGGTCAATTGATCATCTTTTATTCGAATAGTTTTACTAACTGATTTTCTCGAACACCCAAAAAGGGTGCTGTAGGTTGCTGATTTGAATAAAACCTTCTTGTTGAGGCCGAAAAGATTGGGCATGGGTCACGTCTGGACAAACTTTGAGGTTTGCTTCTGGATAAGGTTCCAAGTTTTGGGTTTCAAACTCAATATGCGCCATCGTGGGCAATACTTTGAACAGGGTGTCGGCGGTTACCCATTTTTTCCAGGTATCTTTGGCTACATAAAAAGCTTTGTATTCTTGGTTGAACACAATCACATCCATTTTTTCTAAAAAACTTTGGGCAAAATGTTCATCCTCGAAATGGCTGATGACGTGAACCGATACATGGTTGCGATGATATAAATAACGTAGACCATTTTCTACCAAATCGCTTGATACCGCAATGATTTCGATGGGAAACTGCGTGCTCGTTTTTTCTTGGACTTCCTCAAAACTTGATTCATAACATACCACCACGTCTATCTTGATGCCCCAGGCCAATACTTGCTCCAGGGCCGACTCTACCACTACCAAAGTAGGGCTCCATTCCAACAATTGTTGGATCAGTTCCAGGCTACAGGCGTTGGGGTCTATAATGAATAAAGCGGGTTCTTGCTCGTCGCGTATGATGTGGTGTGATGACATTTTGTTAATACTGAATGTTTTATACTACCGTAAAATGGTCAAATCTAATTCAAAACCTTGGAGTATCGCTTCACCTGATAGTTTACCGTCGAAATTACTCACTTTTTCTACGGCTTTGCCAGGGCGATAAATATAGACTTGTTCGGCGTCAGGATCAATCAGCCAGCCTAACTGTACCCCATTGGCCAGCCAGTTTTGCATTTTGGTTTGCAATACTGAGAGTGAATCACTGGGAGATTTGAGTTCTACAATAAATTCTGGGCAGATTGGAGAAAACTTACGCTTTTGATCTTTGGTCAAACGATTCCAACGGTCAAAAGCAATGATGGAAGCATCAGGAGAAAACACCGAACCATCGGGTAAGGTAAAGCCTGTTGATGAATCAAACGTTTCCCCATATTGATTTTGTAAATTCCAGATGAATAAATAGCCAAATACCTTACCGCTTTTACCGCCAGTTTCTGAATTTGTAGGGGTCATGATAATAATTTTTTGCTCTTTGGTTCTTTCAATTTGAATATCTCGATTAATTTCACAAAACTCAAGAAACGCTTCGTCAGTAAATTGAAAGCCTTGAGGCAGGATAAGTTCCAATCGATTTTGTAAAAGCATATAATTTGTCTCCTCTTTTGGTAAAGATACTAAAATTTGCCCTAAATTTATTCTAAGTAAAACTACATAAATAACCTAATCCATTTGGCTAATCTCTAACCGCTAT
>CALDJV010000957.1 GCA_937899305.1 uncultured Cytophagaceae bacterium | reverse complement strand
GTAAATCAATAAAGCTTTATCGGCATAATACAGACCAATGGTATCTTTGAGGTAAAGCTGGGTTTGTACATTGGGGGTTCGATTAATGGCCCAAAATGGTTCCCCGGTCAAATAAGAGTAGATCTTCTCTTGTAAACTCATGCTTATTTTGAATAACTTTCAGTGGAAGGTAGCTTTCCTTTACTACTTTAAATCGTTTTGCGTCTGATGGAATATAGTCAATGAATCTCCTGCCAAAATCCGCTTTATTTATTTTGTTGGACTTCAAAAGTTGAAGGTTGGCCATCAAAGTGGATGCGTAATTTTTATCCTGAATGGATAATCTTTGCCAATTTTCGTTATTTTGATAATAAAGACGATAATGGATCTTGGGGTTATAATAACTAGGAAAAGGCATCAGCCGCCAATCGAAAAAGGGATAAAGATCGGTGTACTTACCTGCCTTATGAGACAAGCAAGCAAGTAAACAGCAAAGCGTTACCGTGATGCTCAGCAAGTAAAATCGTTTTTTTTGATTGATCATTCGGTATAGGTTCAAGTAAAATCAAACTAGCAATCAGGTATACTGACAAAGATATTTCACTTTCCGCTTTTATAAACTGAAAAGGAAAAATTGTTTTATCAAGGCCAACCATTGAGCGTTTTAAAAATAAGGAATACTTTTTAATCCTGAGGCACATATTTTCCCTGTTCAAACCGCTTGTCGTCTGAGTATTTGCGAATTTGCTCATTATTACAGAGATTGAATCCGATTTTTTATTGATTCATTCATCATGAAGTTGCACCTACAAAATTTTGGTCCTATTCAGGACGCTACGATTGATCTTACCCGACGTATTTATGTATTTGTGGGATACAATAACAGTGGCAAAACCTACTTATCACAGCTTATCTGGAGTATTTTTTCGGAAGATACTTTGCAGCGTTTTGCCAAAAAAGTAACTGCAGTAGGGGAGGTAAAAGGGGAGTTGAAGTTAAATGAAGGCTTGCTTGAGGCGGTCACTGCCCAATTTGCCGAGTTCATGATTCAAGAAATCTTACCAGAGGTATTCAACGATTCCCGTAAGGAGTTTTTGGTCAATCAGGATTTAGCTCTTCACTTTGAGTTTGATGCTGAAGCCATTGCTCAACTAGAAGTAGAACTGCACTATCCGTCGTTGATTAGCAATGGAGGATTGATTAAAATGGTAAAAGCACAGGGTAGCTTGGAAATAGAAGCCCACAACGGGGTACCTGCTACCGAACAATGGATCGATTGCATTACCCGTTTGTTGTTTCACCAAACCATTGGCCAAACCCCACTGTTTTTACCGGCCAATCGTATTTTCTTTCCGGCCTTTTACAAATACCTGTTTCAACTTGAGCGGGAAGACAAGCAACGGATGGAGACCGAAATGTCTCGTTTGTTGCGGTTGCTACAATCTAACACCGACGAACTACAACAAGCCTTGGAAGCGGCTCTGGAGGCTTTTCAAAGTCCTTATACCGCTCCTACCAATACTTTATTTAATAAGATGTATGAGCTCAATACCCATTCGGTAGCCCGTGACTACTACCAAGATTTGCTGAAGGTGTTGAGTGAGTTGCTAGGAGGAGAAATTGTGTTACACAATGTAGAGGGGCTAGGCATTGTCGAGTTTCGTTTACAATTGTCCAAACAAACCAAAGAAGCCCAACATTTGCCCATGTTTCTGGCTTCGTCTTCGGCCAATCAGCTCACTACCTTGTTTTTATATCTAAAATACTGGGCCGAGAAACACAACAATTTTTTGATCATTGATGAACCCGAAGAAAACCTCCACCCTGGCAACCAGGTGCAATTGAGTAACCTATTGCTGAAGTTTGCTACCCAACACAACAACCGCATATTGCTCAATACCCATAGCCCTTTGATGGTAGAAAACATCAATAACTATGTTTACTTGAATATTTTGAGGAAAAATACCGGACAAGACGTGGCTAAAATTATCCAACAAAACAGGTTGAATCTAGATCCGGACATTCACTTAGATCCGGCCGATTTAGGCGTTTATTTTTTCCGAGGGGGCAAGGTGACCGACCTACAAAACGAATCCAATGACTTTGGAATCCATTTTCGGGATTTTTATAAGGTATCGAGGGAAGTAAGCAATACTGGAAAGATTTTGACCGACTATCTAGATTTCGCCGATGAAGAAGAAGATTTACTTGATTAATCAGGACCATGACAAGGGGCTATTGCGGAATCTGTTTCCAATTGCTTTGAGAAGCGAGGGATTGGGTTTTATCGAGACCATTGCGCTCAATCATCAAGTCAAAGTGGTGGGAAGCCCTCACGAAAAAACGCCTGAACTAAACAAACTCATCATTGATCGATTAGACGAAGTAAAAAACTTACGGGAAGTTCTGGTAGTGAACTTAGAACAAGACATTGAAGGAATATCGACCAAACATCGAACCCCCGAGGTTGCTTTGTTGCTTTTACAAGAGTTTGAACAAACTTACCGATTACAAATTTGGCTGATTGAGCTCAAAACGTCCCTTACCAATCGTTCGCTTTTGGGAATAGAGGCCAAATTTCGTTGTGCCATGAATCGGATGTACATGTTGATGAACTTTTTAGATTATTCAGCTTATGGTGAACAAAAGAACGTGTACCTGATTTTTAAAGGATTGGTTTTGTACAACAAAGACCTGACCCAACCCGAAGATGATTTGCCCATGTACCAAATCCTGAAAAAGTACCAACAAGATGAAGTGGCGCATAAAAGAGATACCATCTTACGGTGTGATACTTTATTGAGCGAAAATGACAAAATTCAAGTGAAATTTATTCAAAATAATGGTAATAGTCTTGGCCGTTATGTATTATCTTTGGGTCAATTGATCAAAAACCCCTTTTGATATGGACGATCTTAAATACCTTATATTACTTATACTAATATTACCATTATTCAATTTTTTGGTGCTACTGGCAGGTCAAAAAAAGATCAAGCAATGGGGAGGGCATTTGGCTTCGGGTATTTTGTTGGTCAACACCATTTTGGCGGTAGTGGTGGCTTTGCTGCAAATGGGGCAAGAACCCTATGAGATTGCCATGGATTGGTTCAATCTGGGAAGTACCAATTTTAAAGTAAGCTTGCATATCGACAATTTGAGCATATTGATGTTGCTGATTGTCAACTTTGTGTCCTTGCTGGTACATCTGTTTTCATTAGAGTATATCAAAGGCGACAAGCATTACAATCGTTATTTTGCTTATCTGGGCTTGTTTACCTTTGCCAAACTCGGCATTGTTATTTTCTATAATTTATTGATCATTTATATCTTCTGGGAATTGGTAGGACTGGCTTCTTACCTACTCATTGGTTTCTGGTATGAAAAAAAGTCGGCCACTCAAGCCAGTCAAAAAGCCTTTTTGGTCAATAGGATTGGAGATGTCGGTTTTTTGGTGGGTATTTTATTAGTATTTAGCTATTTCGGAGATTTTAATCTGACCGCAATCGCAAATAACCCTCAATTGGCTGGACTTTCGGGAGAAGTATTATTGACCATAGGGCTGTGTTTGTTTTGTGGAGCAGTGGGCAAATCGGCCCAGTTCCCATTGCATGTTTGGTTGCCTGATGCTATGGAGGGACCTACTCCGGTTTCGGCATTGATTCATGCTGCTACTATGGTGGTTGCTGGGGTTTATTTGCTGGCGCGCATCTTTTTTATGCTCAATGTAGAAGCCCTCACTGTCATTGCGACCATTGGTGGTGTCACCGCTTTTATTGGGGCGTTTTCGGCATTGGCACAAAGCGATATCAAAAAGGTATTGGCTTATTCTACCATTTCCCAATTGGGTTATATGGTGATGGGGATGGGCATTGGGGCCTATGAAGCCAGTTTGTTACATTTGTTTACCCACGCCTTTTTCAAAGCTGGTTTATTCTTGTGTGCAGGCGCCGTGATTCACAGTATGCATGAGCTTGAACACAAGTTAGATACCCATTTTGATGCACAAAATATGTATTTGATGGGGGGCTTGCGTAAAGTGATGCCTTTTATATTTGGTTGTTATGCGCTTTCGGCCACTGCCTTGGCGGGATTGCCGTTTTTCTCAGGCTTTTTGTCCAAAGATGCCATTCTAAGTGGTTCGTTGGCTTGGGCTGCTTTCAAAGGGGGAGGAATTTGGTATGTGATTCCAGTGATTGGTTTTCTATCGGCTTTCTTGACTGCTTTTTATATGGGGCGTCAATTGTTCCTGGTATTTTTTGGCGATTTTGGCCTGGAGAAAGTATTTCCGCAAGCCAAAGGGGCTTTGAAAAAAATAAAACCAGTAAGCTGGAAGATGAAGGTACCATTGGGGATTTTGGCAGTAGGTTCTTTATGGATATTGGTTGGGCCCAATCCGTTCGATGCTGAAAGTGGGGCGCTTTGGCAATGGTTACATTTAGAAAATAAAAGCAAAGTAGTAAGTGCCAAAGTATTTAAAGCGTTGGCCGAAGGAAGCCACCACGCCCACCTTTTTACCGCCTTGACTTCGGTTATTTTGGCTTCTTTGGGGATTTGGTTGGCTTATGTTTTATTCCGGCGCCATCAGGTATACGCTAAACACGAATTATTAGAAGCACCTGCTTTGTTTCATTCGTCCGGCAATGTATTGTCAGCCAGTGATTTGTATAAGAATTCATTGAGCAGGTTTACCCTTTATATATCTTACAAAAGCTTTAACATCGATCAACTGTACAACCGAGTCTTTACTGGGGGTATCCTAAAAACCTCCGTAGGAATGGCCCAATGGGATCGGAAGGTAGTAGATGGTACCGTGAATTTCGTGGCAAGGTTCCAGGTGGTATTGGCGCATGTCATTGCTTGGTTAGATCGAGCAGTAGTAGATGGATTTGTCAATTTTTTGGCCTATTTGGCCCGATCAGCGGGGCGTTTTACCCGTAGTTTCCAAAACGGCAATATTCAAAGCTACTATTTATGGGTGGTATTGGCGATGCTGGCATTGGTTGTCTTTTGGTTGTTTTAGCAAGTTCAGCTATTTTCTTAGCCAACACTTCACTCTGAATTTTATCTTCTGATAAGCACTCAAGGTATGATACATCGACAAGCGATTTTGTTGCATTACCTTGAAAAATGTTGGACCCAAGTGCGTCCGTCCAGCAGTGTGTTTTTTCCAAATTTGGGTGAGTAATTGAGTAAATTCCGGTTCTGGGTAGATTTGTGTTGCGTAATTGCAAGTTTGGAGCTTGAGCAGCCAGTTTGAAAGCTGCTGCAGTTTGGGCAACTCGAGTG
>CALDJV010000956.1 GCA_937899305.1 uncultured Cytophagaceae bacterium | reverse complement strand
AGCAAGACTGTTAATTAAACTAAAACAACAGACAACGTGCGGAAAGTCGGATTTAGAATAAAGAGTGGTGGGTAAAGTTCTGAAGGTAAGTCAAAACCTTGTAGTTTGTTTTTATGATAATTTAGAAAGTACGTACTTTTACTGGACACAACCTTTTGGGAAGAGGAATTACATAACTAAGCGTAAACCCACTAAAAAAATACATATCCTTATCGGCGGTGTTGCCTGTATAATAAATAGGGTTCCTGACAATACCAGCTTGGTCTACGTCTACTCCAATGTCATCTATGAGGTCGGTGAAAGTTTTACGAGCACCAAATTCGATACCCAAATTGAGCGTTTCGCTTAGGGCAAATTTCATTCCCACTCCAATAGGGATCACAATGCTGTAAAGGTTGTAAGTAGGCAATAGATTAAAGCGAGGAGACATTTTCATACCACCGATTCCTAAAAATAAATAGGGCGTCCAAGTTTCTGGGAATTTTGGGTTCTGTCTAAAATCCAAAAAGTTATATTCTACTTGTGCTGAAATTTCCAGTATATCGGTTTGAAAAAAATGACCACGCAACGCCGAGATATCAGTACTGCTGAGTTGGTCGTTGTCATCTACTCGAGCATACATAAAATTACCTCTTAGGCTGATAGATTTGGTAAAATTACCTCGGTAAAATGCCCCTATTGCTACCCGATTCCCGATATTGTCTATGTGATGGAAATTAGGAAAATACTGTGACATCTCCCCTTTGTACGTAGCAATGCCTGCCTTTAGGCCCACCTCATGAATTTGAGCCTTGGAAACTTGACTCACCAATAAGGTTGGAAGTATAATTAAAACTAAAAATTTAAGAGATTTCATTTTTCTTCTTCAAATAGGTCAAGATTTGGTTAGTATTATCTAAAGGTAGGACACTTGAGGCCAACATTGATGATGTAAGAAAGCCTAAACCCAGTGATAAGGTAAACATCATTGTTTCCTTTTTCTCCTCTTTTGTCTCCTCTGGAACCATAACCAGCCAATGTCTCATAGGTATTGCCATCGGTTCCGGTATAGGTAATTCGGGGGCTTACTTGTTCAGTAAGGCGCTGCAAATCTGGTTCACGAGATCGGCCAGTAAACGCATCAGAAGGCTCTAATACACGGTTGGCAACTGCTCTTACCAAATCATTTTGTAAATCACCCTGGTCAGCATATTGGTCTGAAACATCGTCTAAATAATCGAAAAATAAATAACGAAGTGCTATTTCAAAAGAAAAATCTATGCGGTCGGTCAAACGCCACTTTACTCCTACACCAAACAAAGCCGCAGGTTGTATTCTTGAGTAAGGTTTGGCATACCCTTCTACTCCTGATTGTTGTCCTTCGGTACCCAGTGGCTGAAGTGCTACCCATTTGCCTCCAAACTGTTCTGGAGTTTTTGCCTTGGGATTGTGATGAAACACGGCAACTCCTGCCAATACGTAAGGAGTAAAACGCACCCGTCGGTAGTATCTACCCGCACTACCCAATATATCGTAGGTTCCTACCAGGGATAACTCTTTGATATCGTTGCGAAAGTGATTGTTTCTGAGAAAACGATAACGATGTCTTTCGTTGTTTGGGCTGGCCGAAACAAAGTCGTTTCCGACGAGTCTACCGTAAGAGAACTCTAACCTTGCCTGAAGGTTTTTTCCCAATTTTCTTTGTACACTGATCGATATGCTGGGCCGCAAAAAACGCCATTCGGGTGCTACATATTGAGATAGAGGGTTCATATCCCCAAAATAATTGATGGTTCCCAATTGAGCGCCTACTGTCAAAAAACCTTCAGTCTTGCTTGGAAAATTGAAACGCTGTCCTTTGGCGTAATATCCTGAAAACAATAAAGGGATAACTATCAGTAGTATTCTATATTTTTTCATACCACAGCTTTTTTTACAAATATACCTATTTAACAATTTTTAAGTATTTCAATTTAATTACGAATGTCCAGTCCCCAACTAAGCTTTTTTCTTAGTGTGTTTAAAAAATTATCTTCATTCATTTTAAGTAACTGGGTTTTGAAACGCTCTTTTTTCACCGCAATTTGTACCGAAGCATCTATTACTTTTGAGCGTGAATCTAACGATACCAGAAAGTTTTTACTTCTGCCCTCAATCTCAAATGAGATAATACTGTCATCTGAAATAATCAAGGGCCTCACGTTTAAATTGTGAGGGCTAATAGGCGCGATGATGAAATTGTTAGACTCAGGAAGCACTACTGGTCCTCCGCAACTCAATGAATAACCAGTAGAACCCGTAGGGGTAGATACAATTAAGCCATCTGCCCAATACGAATTTAAATATTCTCCATTGATATAAGTATGAACTACAATCATCGAAGATGTATCTCTCTTGGTAATTGCCAGTTCATTTAACCCAAAATTGAGTCCATCAAATATATCCGTATCCGACTCGAGACTTACCAAGCTACGCGAATCTATCCGATAATAGCCTTTGCAAATGCTGCTGATGGCAGCTCCAATTTCTTCTGGTGATGTGGTAGCCAAAAATCCAAGCCGTCCGGTATTGATGCCCAAAATTGGAATATCTTTATCGGCCACATGAGTAACGGACTCAAGTAAAGTGCCATCTCCACCCAGGCTAAACAAAAAATCAGCCTGTTTTAAATCATCCTTGTTGGTATATACAAAATCAACTTTCGGATTGATCCCAACCTGTTTCAAGAAATCATTGAATGTTGAGGATACTTGAACATCAATTCCTCGTTTTTCTAAGTCTTGGAACATTTCCTCCACATATATTCTAGCCTCTGTGCGGAAAGTTCTACCATGTATGGCAATATTCATTCGTTTAAACTATTTCACTAACGAAGAAAAATCTATCATATTGAAAAATAAATCCTTTTGATATTTAGTAGGATCAGATTGACCTGATTTTACTCAATCACACTACGAATAAAATCAGCCCAAAGTTATGATGACTGGGAGATAATTTTTTTAATGATATGTTATTGTTGGCTTATTTAGAAGATCACTCGAGATATGTTTTTCTTAATTATACAGTTAGCATTATTCGTTCCAGTCAGTTTTATTATTATTTGTTACATGTCTAAATATCTAAACAAAATATCCAGACGCTCTTTGTCTATTTCTTGGTTATCAGCTGTTTGAAATTTGGCAACAATGCGATACCCAAAACGCTCAAATGTAGCAATAATTCGGGTTAAATCGGTCTTATCAACCTTGATAGTTACATTAATTTTAGAAGGATCGTTGTTGTCTTCGGCAATGTAGGTGCTCAATATTTTTGCATTGTTCGACTCTACCAGTCTGCTTATCTCAGTCAATGAATAGTCCCTTTGGTCCATCCAGAGCACAAATATAGCCCCAGACTCTTTCATTGCAGTTGACTTGGCAAAAGCACTCAATGTATCGTTCATCGTAACTACTCCCAAAAAATTCCCTTCTTCTCCCAATACCGGCACTACTTCAATTCCGTGTCGGTCGGCCATTTTCAATACATCGTAAAAATGCTGATCATAGGTTACATATACTTCCTGGCCAATCAGCTGCAAGTCTTTGATGAGCGCTTCGTGATTGTTGTATTTGTATATGATATCTTCTCCAATTAACCCTACATAATCGCCATTGTCTACAACTGGTAGCTGATTAACCCTCAACTCTTCCATCCAATTTAGCCCCTTGTTAATGGAGTCAGTAGGCTTCAATGGAGGAATCATATGGTTAATTAACTCTTCAGCAATCATAATTTTGACGTTTATTTTGTTGTGTTTATTCTGGAATTTGATCTAATAGGTAATACACTTATTATATAATTGAATTATGTATAATGGTTGCTTGTAATTCAAAATATCAATTAGTTAACAAAATGTATAATGAGATTATTTCAATTATAAGTTAACAACGATAAAAGCTTTATTCAGGTATTTTGAAGGTTGTTAAAGAAATTTTGTTGTGAAATATCCTATTCAATCTCATTAGGTATAGAATTGTCCATTCAGACGTTTCTATTTGCTTTTTTAACATTTACTATGGGCAATTTGTTGAACAATCACCTGTTAAGCAGATGTTAGCATAGTGCGTAAATTAAGCATAATCTGTTGATAATTCAAAACTGGTAATTTACAGTAGGCGTAAGTTTTTTGTGCTAAAACAGCAAATAGTAAACGAATTTTTACCAGAGATATTGGCAAACCTCGTAACTATTCTATTTGACCAAGCCCATCCCAAACGCATCCAGTTTTATTTTCTTTTTCGTAGGTGTGTAGCTAAATGAAAGAATTGTACTTGTCCTATCTGATACATTAAACTCCGCTAGCAATCGTTTGTTTTCGTCGTTTCACTTAAAAACCATCACATGGAATTGAGAATCATTTCATCTAGATTATTATGATTCTTTTTACCTGCAATTTCTTTACCCATTTTCTTAAAAGCGCCGTGTAAATAACTTCTTTTCTGAATCTCAGTCTTAAAAGTACCTGCTCCGGTAAACGCCCATACAACAAACATCATGACAATGGCAAACTTAAGCAAGCCAATCACTCCGCCAATGATGTTATCCCAGCTTCCTGGAAAATCATAATCTATCTCAGTTTTAAAATGATCTCCAATCTTATCTAACAAAAAGCTGGCTAATAGCACTCCGCCAATAAAAGGTAATTTCGGAAAAATATCTTTACCAAATTCAAAAACATACTTGTTAAGCAGGCTTAATGCAAAACCTACAACTTTGAAACAAATGATAAACGCGATAGCAAAGTGCAAAATGCTGACTACTTCGGCCAAAAGACCTTTACGAAAACCAACGTAAGCTCCCCATATGAGAGGAGCTAGTAGAATGACATCAAAAATTAAATAAACCAATGAACTTTTCATATCAAATCAGTTTTAGGAGATGCTAGCCAACAATGTTTTTACCATATTGGCAATGGCTTTACCGTCTGCTTTCCCGGCCAATGCCTTAGAAGCGCTTCCCATTACTTTGCCCATGTCTTTGGGGCCAGTGGCACCTACTTGATTAATAATTTCACTCAGTTTTTCTTTCAACTCGTCTTCTGATAATTGTTTGGGCAAGTATTTTTCAATTACCTTGATTTCGTCTTCTTCATTTTTGGCAAGTTCAGCCCGGCCTTGCTCATGGTAAATGCGGGCCGACTCCCTTCTTTGTTTGGCTGCTTTGCTCAATATTTGTATTTCGTCGGCTTCGCTCAAGTCTCCGCTGTCACCTCCCTTAGTTTCCTCTAGCATGATCAACGACTTA
>CALDJV010000955.1 GCA_937899305.1 uncultured Cytophagaceae bacterium | reverse complement strand
GTTTCGAAACTTTCAGTCATCATAAAAAGCTTACCTAAGAAAAAAACATTTTTTTTAGTACAATTTCATCCAAAGTAGCTTACCTAATAGACAAACAGGCATAATTTTTAGATAATATATTACTTAAACGAATCAATCAAGGTTAAGTAATGGGATTACAACAAGTATGAAACAGGTCATTCTAAAACTGTTGAACATCGAGGACAGCGAGTTGATACAAGTACTTTTGCTGTTGTTGATGGGCTTTTTAATTGGGATTTTTCTCGCTACATACACTACCAGTATCAGTGCGTTGTTCGTAACCTCCTGGGATGAAGCCACCTATCTGCCATTTGCCATCATGGGGCAGGGAGTCGTAGGAATGATCATCACCACCCTTTTTTCGCATTACCAGCGTCGTTTACCCTATGCCCGTCTATCCCTGATCGTACTCATTTTCATTACCCTTTCTATATTTGCCATCCGCATTGGTTATGGGTTTTTGCCCACCAAGGCCGAACGCGACATGCTCGTGTTTTTGGCATTTGTACTATACATTCCCTTTGAAGCCTTGGTATTGCTCATTTTCTGGGGAATGATTGCCCGTATCTTTAACCTTAAGCAGCAAAAACGCATTGTGGGTGGGGTAGATATTGGCAAAGGTTTGGCGACCCTTGTGGCTTTTTTTGCGGTGATTCCCATTGCCAACTCCTTGTTGCCCAACACCATCGACCTACTGGAAATTAGTTTTGGCTCCATTGCGCTACTCATTTTTGTGTTTATTTTATTGGTGCGCAACTCCCCTGCGGTAAACTTTGTCAAAATGCAGGAACAAGAGAAAGTAACTGCCAAGCTTTCCATTCCTAAAATGTTCAAAGACAAATACATTGTCTGGATGATCGCCTTCGTGATGATTGTAACCATTGCGGCCAGATTCATCGATTACTCGTTTCTGAACACCGCCACCAAGCAATTTCCGAGTGAAAAAAACTTCGTAAACTTTATTGGGGTATTTGAAGGAATCACCCTGATATTCAGTATGTTGGCCCAAACATTTGTGGGCGACTGGTTGGTAGAAAACTACGGCCTCAAGATTACCCTATTGATCAATGCCTTACTATTGGCTTTGTTTACGGTCATTACAGTATTGGTGGGTTCTTTGATGGGGATTAACTTTAGTTCAGCTGACCAAGGTGGGAATTTTATCTTTTTCTTTATGGCCGTCGCCCTGAGTAAGCTCTTCTTCTCGGCCCTCAAAGATGCTTTTGACGAACCCACCTTTAAGTTTTTTATGTTCCCCATCGACAAGTCAGTACGATTGACCGTAATGACTCGCTTGGATGGATTTATCAAGGTAACTGCCGGGTTGATTGCGGGACTTTTTATGATTCCCATTGAGCGAAACAAAATATTTAGCTTGCTTTCATTTTCTTACTTCCTAATTTTAATTATTGGAGGGTGGATCTACGTGATCATCAGGATGTTCAAGCGTTATCAGGAAAGCTTGCGAGCTACCCTTGAGAACACCAACAAAGCACAGGACATGAGTCGCTTGCAAAGTGCCGATGCTATAGGCATTATTCTGGAAAAAGAATTGGAGAGTGAACACCCTGACAAAGTGATTTTCATTCTCGAATTTATGGAAAAAACAGAGCCGGTATTGTTTGAGCGTTCGCTAGCAAAGCTTGAGCAATCTCCCGTGCGGAAAATTAGAAACTTTGTCTCTCAAAAACTGAAAAACCTGGAAGCGATTTCAGTCAACAGCAAGCTTATCCAAGGTGATGGACTATTGAGTGAACTGAATAACAACAATGGAGTGCACCAAAACGGAAATGGTCAGCAGGCAAAGCCTTCTAATCGCTTCGACCTTCGAAAAGATTACACTACGGTAAACACCGATGGAGTAGACCATCAAGACATCATTCGGTTGACTATGTCTAAGAAAATGGGCGATCGGGTGGTAGCTGCCAAACTGATGAGGGTATACAACCATGACGAGACCACCCGGTATTTGATTCAACTCCTAAAAGACTACATCCCTGCGGTAAAAAAAGAAGCCATCATTACTGCTCGTAAGATAAAACGTCCGGTTACCTGGACCGTACTGATTGATTTATTGGCTTCTCCGGTGTATGGTAATATGGCCGCGGCTGCTTTGGTAGAATGTGGTGATGAGGCCATTCCTATTCTAGAACATGCTTTTTATAAATCGGGGCAAGACGAGCTGGTAATGGTGAAAATAGTGCAAATTTATGGGCACATAGGCAACGAAAAGGCCATAACCTTGCTTTGGAATAAAATCAACCACCCGGTACAAGAAATCATAGATCAAGTATTATTATCTCTGAGTTATTGTAATGTAGTGGTGCCCGAGGAGCGGTTCCAAACAATTTTTAATATTTTGGAGATTGAGATTGGGGATGCTACCTGGGATTTTGCCGCCCTCACGGAACTGGAAAAACGACCTGAAACCGGGGAGTTGCGGAATTCATTGAAAGAAGAAATCAGGTACAATTTCAACAGCATTTTTCGATTGCTTTCATTGGTATACGACAGTCAATCTATAGAATTGGTACAGCAAAGCCTGGAAAGTGAAGAAACCGAAGGAAAACTGTTTGCCATTGAGCTGTTAGACATGTTCATTGATGACAACCTAAAGCCCATCTTGTTTCCTTTGCTGGAAGACATTTCAGTGGCTCAGAAAATTGCCAAGCTTCAAAATTATTTCCCTCGAATTAATTTTACCCACGAAGAGGTCTTAAAACACCTCATCACCCGGGATTACCGCTACACTAATCGCTGGACACGGGCTTGTGCCATGTATGCTTTGGCCTTTGTAGAGCATCTGGAAGACAAACAAGAATTGGTGGCCAATTTGTTTCATGAAGACGAACTACTACGAGAGACCTCGGCTTGGGCCTTGCACAAACTAGACCGGGCGTTGTTTGAGAAAGTGAGCCCCAGAATTCATGTGGACATTCAAGAACCTTTACAAGCCAAATTGGAAGCCTTGTTTTCCAATGAAAAGCCAAGTCATGCCAATGATTTATTGTACAACCGTATTTTGTTTTTAAGACAAGTTCCGCTTTTTAAAAATGTGCCTGGAGATATTTTAGCTGAGATTTCAGACCTTGTCAAAATCAAAGAACTGCCTCAGGATCGACCAGTGAATCTGGGTGCTGAAGAAACCAAAAATTGCCTATTTATTGTCGTAGAAGGAGCATTATTTGGGCATAACAATTTAGGTGCTGAAATAAATCTAAACCCAACGGCTGGTTTTGGGAATTTTTTAATGCTGGATAACGATCATACGTATACCGATCTGGTTACCACAAGCGATACTGTGTTATACGAAATAGATCAACACGAATTGTTTTCTATGATGAGTACTTTTCCCGAGTTAGTGAGGGGATTTATCCATAACATCAATGTAGAATTCCATTATAAATCATTAGAAATTGAAGAACCTCTCTTTGAGCTTGATTTTTAGATAACTTCTTTTGAAATTACTTTGGTTTTATTATTGCCACAAGTAGGTTTTAAATGTTGAAGTGGCTTCATTTTCTAATTCATTACTAAAAAGTAAAGGGGTTTTAAGTTGTATGAAACAGGATGTACTCATAAATTTTGTAGAGATAGACGATCAAGTTGTGAATCAAACACAACATACTGGCTGGGTATCGAGTTTCAAACGTTTTTTGAACATGGTATTGAGCCAATTGCTGCAGCGGAATCCAGAGATTGATTTATTACTAAGCGATGATCCCAACCTGGAAACAACCTCATTGCAAGAAAAACTCAACAATGCCAAGTTATTGGTGACCATTGTTTCGCCTGAATATATACAGACCACCACAAGTCTGGACATTTTGAATCAGTTTTTTACTGCATCGCCTGAGCACAATGAGACTCAAGTTCCAGTAAACGAACGTTGTTTCAAAGTGATTAAGTTTCCGGTAGAGTACGACGAACAGCCCGAAATCTTACAGCCACTACTGAGTTATAACCTTTATTATTTAGATCGAGAAACTGGAGAGAAACAAGAGTTTGAAGATTTTTTTAGTAACAATGCTGAGAAAAATTATTGGGCTACCTTGGTAGATTTGGCTTATGATATTTACCATGTATTACAAAAGCTAGAGAACAAAGACGTTGTTGACCGCGAAAACATCCAGCTTACCGGCCTGTTTAACGAAGACAATGCCAATGCGAGAACCGTTTTTCTGGCCGAAACCAGTCAGGAATTGGCCGTACAGCGTACCATCATCAAGCGGGAGCTGCAAAGGTATGGGTATCAAGTCTTGCCAAACTACACCTTGCCAAACGATGCCGAAGCAATTGAGAAATCGGTACAGGAAGATTTGGAACGATCGGTGATCTCTATTCATTTGATTGGCCGGGAGTATGGCGAAAATGTCAAAGGATCGGAAGTTTCTATTGTTGATTTACAAAACAAATTAGCCTCCGAACACAGTTATCAATTACGAGAAAATAATGAAGTCAATACACCTAAAAGCAAGTCCTTTTCTCGCTTAATTTGGCTTCCACCGTCTTTAGTAGAGGCCAGCGAAAGGCAGCAAAGGTTTATTGAAAATTTACGGGAAGACACTCAAGGGTTGTCAGGAGCAGAAATATTACAGATTCCACTGGAAGATTTTAAAACAACCATCAGGAAAAGCCTGATCAAAGCGCCTTCCCAGGTCCGTAACCGGGAAAATGCGCCGAAAGTAAACATAGATAAATCGCAAATATACCTTATATTTGATAAGATGGATACCCAACCAGCATTGGCCCTCATGGAACATTTGCAAGACTTGGGTTTTTATGTCATTACCCCATTATTAATGGGAACCATTTTGGAGGTACGCCAACAACACATCGATGGGTTAAAATACTGTGATGTAGCCATTGTCTTTGCCGAAACTGCTGATGAACAGTGGGTGAAGGTAAAGTTAAAGGATTTGATGAAAGCTCCAGGGTTTGGAAGAGAAAAACCAATGCAGGCAAAAATTTTATTTACAATTAATGAATATAAAAGCATTACAAAAGAAGATCTCAAGACTTATAGTGTGAGAAGGATTGAACACTCTAGTGTAAAAGACCTTATTGAAGCACCAGCACTGCAAAATATGCTGGACAAAGTAATGCAGAATAGTTAGTTAGCACAAACCCTCCAACCAACGAGCTCAAAAAAGAAAGACACATTTACAAAGTGTAGGTTAAAGTAACAACACTAAGCTCGACTTTGGCCTTTTAAATTACAGAACCCTTCGTGGAAATAGCAGTT
>CALDJV010000954.1 GCA_937899305.1 uncultured Cytophagaceae bacterium | reverse complement strand
CTTATTTCAAAACTTTGGAATGACACAAAAATCAATTCGTGAATAACCACTATAAACCTAAGACCTTAAGGAACCAACCAAAGGGAGCTCTGCACTTGTGCTAAACAGCATTGGACCGTCGACTGTGGACTAAAAAGGACTATAAACTAAAAATTATAAAGGCAACCGAAGCCAATTGTTTGGTTGTTACGTAGTTAGTTATAAGGAAATACGAATTTGGCGATTTTGAGTAATACGATTAAAAAATCAAGTTTTTTTTCTCCTAAGTCGTTAATTATTAGCCTCTAAACCCGTGGTATTACTCAAAAGTTTTTATATTTACCGATTGAAGGTTAATACAACAGCACCAAAAAATATCCAGTTGTCAAAGTGATAAGTAAAATAAAGTAGTACATGAACCCAAAAAAACATCATCCACCTTACATTACATCAGGCATAGTGATACTTTTGCTATGTTTATGGGGCGTGGACGGACTGGCTCAGGGAGGAATCGATCGGGAGATAGAAGTTGTGAAGAAAAAGAAAATCGTATTACCCAAAGCAGTAAAGCATTACCAGAAAATAAAGCTGCTTACCCCGGTTAGAACTGATAGCAACCAGTCTTATATCAATTTTCATGATTTCATGAATCCTTCTTTTACTGGGAAGCGTTTTTTGCCAGAGATAAAACCTGCTACTTTTCCGATTGAATATAAGCGAAATAAAAATTTTAGTACCCGAAAACTGGAGGGGTATCTAAAAGCAGGAGGAGGAAATTTCGCAACTACCTATGCGCAAGGAGCGATCAATTATCGACCCAATTCAGCGGCCATTTATGGTTTGTCTCTCAAACATCACCAATCACGCAATGGTGCTTTTCGAGGACCTTTGTCAGCGGCCGCTGAGAACGAAGTACGGGCCAGGGCGCAATTTTACACCAATAACTTTGTAATGGGATTAAAAGCCAACTATGAGCTGAATCAATATCATTTTTATGGTTATGATGAGGGGCAGCTGGTTTTAAAAGATACCTTAGGGCAAACTTTTCAACGTTTTGGACTTTCTTTTCACCAGGCGAGCATCGACACCAAAAGCCGTTTACAATTTGACTGGGGGGTAGGGGTAAAGTATTTGAAAGACGCTTTTTCGGCAAACGAAACTCAAGGAGATATTTTTGGTCGAGTAGGTTACCGTTTAGACAGTCAAAATACAGTACATGCTTATACACTCTTGAATTTTGCTCAAAGAACCGATGAAGCTCAAGTTTCCCGGTTTTTGTTTCAGTTCAATCCTTATTATGCTTACAACCAAGGCAACTGGCATCTCGAGGGAGGAATCAATCTGGTTTTTGAAAACGATACCCTTGGCACTGGTCCCAACCTCCATTTGTATCCCCATGTAGTGGCAGAATACTCTCTATTGCCCAACTTATTACTGAACGCAAGCATCAAAGGAAACATTCAGCGTACCTCACTCAATAGTTTTGCCCGGCAGAACCCCTTCCTTGATGCCAATGTAGATTTGGCCCATACCAACCAAGCCTTGGAAGTATTGTTGGGAGTCAACGGAAACTTAAAGCAAAGTATCTTTTACAAGTTACAAATAGGATACGAACAATTACAAAATCTATATTTCTTTGTCAATGGTGCGAACGACAGGGCTCGTTTTGATATTTTTTACCAAACAGATGACATCAATCGTTTGAAAGTAGACGCCCAAATTGGCTATGAACCAAACAGTTACTACAATATTTATCTGAACGGTACTTTTTTCAATTATCAGTTGCCCGATACGCAAGAAGCCCCCTGGCATCGCCCCTTATATCGGGTCAACCTTTCTGGAACGTGGTCTCCTACTCCCAAATGGCGAATGAATTTGAACTACTACGGAATGGGGGGAATCCAGGCTAAAAACTTCATTACCAATGAAGTTCAGTCGCTGGATTTTATTTCTGATTTGAATTTTAAAGTAGATTATCTATTTTGGGAAAAAGGCGGACAAGGCACTCCAAATTTATCAGCCTTCGTTACCTTGAATAACATTTTTGCGAAAAATTATCAAAGATATTTATATTATCCCCGACAGGGTTTCAACTTTTTAATTGGAATAATGTATGGATTCTGAGAAATACCCAATACATAAATACATCTACGAGTGGTTACTGGATCATGAAAGCATTGTTGTGCCAGAGTTAGGGCAGTTTGTGGCTGAGTTCAAAGGCGCCAGTATTCATCCCTCTATCCATAGTATTTCACCTCCTAACAAAACCATTATTTTCAACAGTGAACCCAAAAATGATGATGGTGAATTGGCTGGTTTCATTGCTCAAAAAGAAAATATTTCCCAAATTGACGCCGAGGAAGTAATCAAAAAGTTTGTTTCGGAATTGAAAATTAGCCTGGCGTCGGATCAGAGATACGAATTGGCTGCTTTTGGGGTATTTACTAAAAATCCAGAAGGAATCATTGAGTTTCAAGCCGACGAAGCCATCAATTTTTCTGGCGATAGTTTTGGGTTTCCCAAACTATTCTACAAACCAGTAGAGAAGAAAGAAGATGCTAGTTTTTTTGATCGGGAATACGATATCAGCGAAGAAAAACCCGTAGAGCAAAAGCCTTTGGTCACTTCTGAGGTAGATGATAAAGTAACAACGGCTGGTTTTGCCAATACCAACGACGATCATATAAAGACGCCCTTTGATGACGACGATGATGATGACCTGGATGATGATTTTGATGAGGATCGCCGTCGACCTGCTTGGCTGATGCCTGTATTAGGAGTAGTGGCGGCTGGTTTGGTCATTACAGCAGGAATTTTTGTGGTTCCCAAGTTGCTAGGGGGCAGTAAATCAGAGGAAACGGCAAAAAAAGATACTACTGAGGTAGTTGCTGACAACAAGACGAAGGATAACGGTACGACTACTTCTTCTGAGGTGAAATTGGAGGATACCACCAGCACTGGAGGAACTTCTACTACCGAAAACTCGAGTACGAGCAGTGGTAGCAGTGAAAGTACAACTACTGCCAATGAGAATAATGGGAGCACCAGTACCCAAAACGAGAGCACTACTACCAATCCAGCTTCCGAAAACGTAGGGAATACGACCTCTGGTAATACAACGAATACTACCTATAGGCCACCTGCCAATGCTGGAGGAGCCAATAGTGGTCAGTTCAAAACATTGCCTTATCGTCCTCAAACACCGGCAAGTGCGGCCATTATCAATGCCCCTACATCTCGTTTTTATATCATTGTAGCTAGTTTTAGCACTCGAGTCAATGCGTACTCATTGTACAATAACTTGAAAACCCAAGGATATGATGCGAAGATTATCCCACCAGTAGAAGGATCAACAATGCATCGGGTAGCTTCGGGAAGTTATGAATCAGAAGATGAAGCCAACCGCAATGTGCGACGATTGGCCAGCAGACTTGGCAATGATATTTGGGTGAAAAAATATTAATAACAGATATATAAAATATTGTACTTTTTTAGTATATATATAAGCGTGTAGCGATTACACGCTTTTTTTATGAGCTGACTTATGCTTCAAAAGCTTGATTTTTGCCCTATATTTCAATTTATTCCCAAATAAGTTCATTTATTGATAAATTGTACTTTTTGTAAATAAGTATGCTTGCATACTAATTTGTATCTTACCCTGAATCTACTAATTTTGTGGCGTATTCATTTCCCAACGTGAAAAATAAAAGATTATGCAAGATTTGTTCATGAAGCTCATTTATTCTGGAGTAGGCATGGCTGCCCTTACTGCCGAGACATTCAAACAAACCATTGATAAATTGGTAGACGACCGCAAGCTTTCTGCCGAAGAAGGTAAAAAGATTGTAGACGAGTTTTTCAAGAATTTTGAAAAAGCAGAATCTACCCGCAGTGAATTTGAATCTCAGATAGGAAAAGTGGTAGAGCGCTTTGCCAAAAACTTTGGATTTGTACCTGCCGATGAGGTAGCGTCTTTGAATCAACGCATCGACGAATTGGAAACAAAACTAGCCGATCAAAAGAAGCCAACCTCTACGCGTAGAGCCGCAAAAAAGGCCTAAGGTCGTTCCATTTTAATGATAGATATCAAAACCACGAAGTATCCCTTTCGTGGTTTTTTTGCTTTAGTATATGTATCCTGTATTGAGTAACGCGTTCGCAATAACTGTCTGTTTTTCTCTACTACCTGAACCGCTGGACTTCGTTATTTTTATTGCCCTTAGCGCTGCTATGGGCGCAAA
>CALDJV010000953.1 GCA_937899305.1 uncultured Cytophagaceae bacterium | reverse complement strand
GCACTAAATTTGGATTAGTTTATTTTTTCCATTTTACTAAGGCTGCTTAGGTGATCTATTTTTTCAATCATAAATTTTTCAGTATGAAAAAGTTAAATCAAACAATCGCTTTTGCTATTCTATTACTGATTAGTATTGCTGTCTCTGCTTTTTTGTTCTTTCAAGTAAGGGATTTAAAAAGTGAACTGAACACCGCATTGAAAAATAAAGAAAAAGAACCGCCAAAGCATTATAATAACGCTTGGCTCGATGGTTACTTGGCAGTTGATACATTACTTGCCCAAGAAAGATATCAGGAAGCTCAATTGGCCTATCGTAAATTATTGGACAAGTTTCCCCAAGACAAGGCACTTACTCGCTCTATTCAGCTAAGAATACGAGACTTTAGAAAGCTGGATAAGATTCAGAAGAAGCTCAGCAGATACGATGATCAAGGCTCTTTTCAGAAGTTTGCTTCAAAAATAAAACAAGGAGATTCGCTTGCTTATCAACTTACCCGCAACAAGCAAACACTTGAAAATCAATTGGATTCGCTGAGTTTTGCGCTTGCCAAGGCAAATGCTTTGACCTCAAGCCTGCAACACCAACTCACCACCAAATTATCTAGTAGCTATTTGAGTTTTACTGATAAAAAAGGAGTGCAGGTGTATTATGTTGGAAATATTAAAAATAATCAAGCCAATGGGCAAGGAGTAGGATTGTATAAAAATGGCCTTCGCTACAAGGGGCATTGGAAAAACAACAGGCACCAAGGACAAGGCACCTTATACTGGCCTGATGGCGAGTATTACAGTGGTCATTTTCAACAAGATAAACGCCAGGGCCAAGGGAGCTATCATTGGCCCAATGGAGATAAGTTTATAGGAGAGTGGCAAAATGATAAAAGAAATGGGGTAGGTACGTTTTATAAAAAAAGCGGAAAAGTGGTCGCGCGGGGTATTTGGAGAAATAATAAATTCATAAGGAAAAAAGATTGACGCGTTCGCTAAGTAACGTTTTCAAAATAAGTGTCGAGGTTTTAGTGAAATTGCTCAAAGCTAAACGAGGCGCTTTTTGCGCTCGTAGCAGGGCTACGGGCAATAAAAGGAACGAAGTGTAGCGAAGAGGAATAAAACTAAACCGGACAGTTATTGCGAACGCGTTACTAAAAAAAGCTCTAATATTCAATTGAGCAAAAACACTGATGAATGTACCCAAGAACAAAACCACCCTATGGTCTCAGTTCCTTAATATTCATCAGTGTTTTTTTATTTTTATTCGTCTTTAAGCACTTTCACCGGATTTACCGAAGCCGCCCGCAATGCCTGCCAGCTAATCGTCAACACTGCAATGCCTACTGCAGCTAAGCCTACTGCCACAAATACGCTCCAGTGAATGGTGGTCTGGTAGGCAAACCCTTGCAGCCATTGTTTCATAGCATAATACCCTACCGGGAATGCAATCACACTTGCAATACCAATCAAACCCACAAAACTTCGGGTAATCAACCAAATGATATTGAAGGCCGAAGCGCCCAATACTTTACGAATGCCCATTTCTTTGGTGCGTTGTTGTACCATAAATGCGGCCAAGCCTAATAATCCCAAACAGGCAATAAAAATGGCCATTCCTGAAAAGATAAAGAACACCTTGCCCTGGCGTTCATCTTTGCGGTATTGCTGATCGAAGTATTGATCTAAAAATTGCGCTCTCAATGCATTTTTTTTCTCATATCGGGTGTGCAATTTTTTTACTAAAGCCATCGTGCTTTTCAGCGCACTTCCTTTGGCTTTGATATACAAATGCTGTGGGGTACTGTTATTTAAGAACAACACCATTGGGTTGACCGCCACGTGCAACGAACGCTGATGAAAATCTTTTACCACGCCCAATATTTTGTACGGCTTATCACTATCACTCCATATCATTTTCACTTTCGATATATCTTTGGCCCCTATCTTTTTGGCCAGGGTTTCGTTGACAATGATGTATCGGTTTGCATCGCTCTTGTACTGTTTGGCAAACCATCTTCCCTCTTTTAGGGTCAATTGAAGCGTTTTTTGATAGTCTTCATCTACCGACATCACCTGAGCTTGTAATTCTTTCTTTCCCTGTTTGTCATCAAAAAATGACATGCTTGTACTGGCTACATCTTGGCGCCCCAAAGAAGTACTCGCTGCAGTTACTTGCAAGATATCCGTATTTTGTAGTAGGGCTTGTTTTAGTTCAGGTGCTTTTTTGGCCAAACTGCTGGGTAAACCAAAGTCAATGACTTGTTCCTTGGAAAAGCCTAAATCCTGCTGTCTCATAAAATTGAGTTGTTGATACACTACCAATGTTCCAACAATGAACACAATGGAAATCGAGAATTGAAAAACAACCAGGGTTTTGCGTAACCGGGCGCTTCCTGGTTGACGCAGAATTTTTCCTTTGAGCACTTGTACCGGGCGAAACGATGACAATACAAAAGCCGGGTAAAAACCACTCAGAAGACCCATAAACAACATAAAACTCAACAAAATAGCCCAAAACCGGGTGCTTTGATAATTGATGAATAAGTCTTTAACAATTAACCCATTGAAGGTAGGCAGCAGCAATTCGGCCAAACTAAGGCTCAATACCAGCGCAGCAATCACCATCAAAAACGATTCGGCCAAAAACTGTCCTACCAACTGAGAACGATAGGAGCCCATGACTTTACGAATGCCTACCTCTTTGGCACGATGCAAAGAACGTGAAGTAGCCAAATTGATGTAATTGATGGCCGCAATCAACAATACAAATACAATAATGAGGATCAGTGCATATACTTGTTTGATATTTCCACGATGTTGCTCACCTACCATGTCTCTCGAGTGCAAATGAATCTCGGCCAGTGGCTGTAAATAAGCTTGTACTTTGACTTTTTTGTCCTTCACCGCTACTTGATGAAACCAACGGGCTGTTTTATCGGCCAATTGATCTACCGATGCCTGTTGCTTTAACAGTAGGTAAGTCGTGCAATTACCATAGCTATTCCATTTGTCCAGGGTGGCTTCATCTTTATCTAGGGTGGTAATAGAAACCAGTGCATTGACGCTGAGGTGCGAATTTTTGGTTGGGTTGGCAATCACTCCGGTTACGGTCATTGTATGACGATCATTCAAAAGAAAGGTTTTGCCCACTACCCCTTTGCTCCTACCAAAGATTTTTTGTGCAATCTTTTCGGTCAAAACAATTTGGTCGGGATTTTTCAAGGCGCTGGCCGCATTTCCTTCTTTGAAATCATAATCAAAAAATTGAAAACAGGTACTATCTACATATTGGAAGCTGTAAAAGTTAAAAAACTTTTTGTTGTACTCTATTAATTGTCTTCCTTGTGACTGTACTCGTAGTACTTGGTCAATTTCTGGGAAGTTCTTTTTCACATCCCAGGCCAGTTTCCCAGGGCTATTGGTTGTATGCTCTACTTGTCCGTTAAAATCCCATCGAGTCGTATACCGATAAATGCGATCATTTTGCTTATGGTGTTGGTCGTAGCTCATCTCGTCTTGTACCTGAAGATACAACAGCAAAGCACAGGTAATACCTACCGAAAGCCCCAAAAGATTGATGAGGCTGTATATCTTATTTCGGAACAGGTTTCGAAAAGCAGTTTTTAAGTAATTTTTAAACATGGTTATATTTTTAGTTGGTAGTTCTCTAGTTGGTAGTTAGGAGTTTTCCAGATCACAGACAATAGTCTATTACTGTTTATTTAAGGTTTTACAGCAATACAACTCTACCAATATCATCAACTTAGTAAAGTAATATTGATGAATAAACTCTGGCCAACGATTGAAGAAGGAAATTACCACACTTTAATCATTCATAGCCTGTTAAGAAAACAACATTAGTTACCTGACCACAGTCAACAGTTTTTTAAATAATGGTTATATGTATGATTGTTTAGATCAGACAAAAGCAATGCCTTCATCACTAAACCACTGATTAACAACATATTACTTAAAATCTTATTCTATTTAGTGTGCTAAAACGTGACAGTGGAGTGTTCAGAAATGTACTAAAGGCAAAATTCCCTTGATGCTGTTTACACCCAAGTGACTCATCCCTGACCACCTCATGATGAACTACCAGGGTAATTTGATTCATATGTCCAAGTCTTTGATAGATACGTACAAGTAGTTCTTATCCTATTTCGCCTCCTTTGTTAACATGTTCGCCAAATACTGTGAATTATTATTGGTAAAAAAAAGGGGATTG
>CALDJV010000952.1 GCA_937899305.1 uncultured Cytophagaceae bacterium | reverse complement strand
AAGCTAGGTGCTTTCAAAAGGCGAGACAAGATGGGATTGGACGAAGGGATACATTTGATCGGCAATTGGATAGGTTTTTCTAAAAAAATAAACCCTACAACGATACAATAAACGAATGTCGTATATTGGGGTGTTGGTGATAATAAGAACATTATGAAATTAAGTAACTCATTTAGCGGAGCATTGAGAACGTTTGCGTATTTCATTGCTAGTGGCAGTCATTATCAATTAGAAGGAGTAGATTATTTGGCACTTTTTGGAGAAGAACCTAGCGCAATTGAGCAAGCCTTTGCCATATACGCAAATGTGATGGAACTTGACTCGGGGGGAAATGTATTAAACGCAAAATATGCTGAAAAAAGAGCTGTTGATTATATCAGGTCATATTGTGAGCCAACCTTTAAGGTTGAACCACCATATGAGGATTGGGAAATTGAACTTCACGGAGCTCCACCACTAAAAGATAAAATTTGATGAGCTCGTCGCCTCAGACTGTGTCCCCACAGGCTGATCGATGCCTGATTTGGAGGACCTCAAATCAATAATTTAACCTTACAACCTATCTCTTGTTTATAGTGGCTTACTCATACCCCCAAATTTGACATTTAGGAAGCCAAGATTTAATTTTCTTGTATTCGTCTTGAGAAATGTAACAATTGGAAAGGTTCAATTCCTTTAAATTTTTCAACTTTTCCATTTGCTTGGGAAGAGATTTCAATGGATTAAATTCTAACCCTAATTCTTTCAGGTTTTCCAGCTTACCGATTTCTGGTGGTAATGCCTTGATTCGGTTGGTTCCCAGAAAAAGCGATTCTAAGTTTTTCAATTTCTGTATTTGTTTTGGTATTGACGAAATACGATTGAAAGTTAAGTATAAAGCTTTTAGTTTTTTGAGTTTGAAAACTTCCTCAGGAATAGATGATAAAGGAAGAAAGGACAGAACTAATGTCTTTAAATTTTTTAAATCTCCAAAATTTTTTGGAAACGATGTTAAAAGATTACTACTCAAGTTCAACTCCTCTAATTTTTGAAGCTTAATAATTTCTCCTGGCAATGATTTTAATGAATTAGATGATAGATTTAAGATTCTTAGGTTTTTTAACTTAAATACCCCGACAGGAACCTCCACCAAGTTTTTATGATCAAGATGAAGTATTTCAACTTTTTTAGGTTGCTTTAAAGCAGTCTCTAATGACTTGTATACTTTGATCTCTTGTTCTTTTTGTTGAGCAAAACTTTGAAACATTATAAGAAATAAATACAAAGTTAACGAAGATTTGAAAAGATAACTTCGGCGTTTCATTAGCTATAATTTTAGATTTTATAATACATAAATTAAGTTTTACAAAAGTATAAAAGAGCAATGATGAACACTTGAACAAATCATTCAGGTATCAGGACATATAGGTCAAAATGCCCGTTTTTAGAAATATTGGTTTATTGAACTGAGCGGTTTTTCATACTCCAATAACAACACGTAAATATCAAAAGCGATTTTTCCTTCATCGGAAGAGCCAGTTATACAATAGTATTCATCCTGCTTACTCCATCTTTTTTCAGACAAAAAAGATTAGGGGCTTTTTGTTAGCTCCTAATTAATGGCAAGAGGCGAGAAAGAAATATAGAAGCCCAAAAACTATGATTGTTTCTACCCCAAGGTATTTAAATAACTAAATGAATTTCCTGCTTTTATGTATATATTAGACCCATCAGAAGAAACTAAGAAAAAGATGAACTAGTAATAATGTATCTGATATTCAGCCTCCCTTCTGGCGCAAGTTTAGTGTAGCACAACTTGTGTCGCTTGATTGTGGAAAGTTTGCAACTTTCTTTGCTCCTTAAGAGCAACTACAAATGGCCGCAGTTACAACAGGAGCTTCTAAGAAATAGATTTGACCGCGTTATTCCAAGCCTTCCGAAGGGTGACTTGGAATTTTTCAATAATTAGAAGTTTCCTGACTTCTTCGCCTATCCAAAACTTTTGCTTACCTGCCAAATAAGCCAGGAGGCTTGCTTTCATTCATAAGTTTGCAGTGTTCCAAAGGAACACTGCAAACCACATCAGCGTCAAACCCCGTCTTTTTATAAAATCGGATATACGGATAAAGATAAAATAAACAAATGTCGTATATTGGGATGTGATGTAGCATTAAATTTATAAACAACAAAGAAGATATATCGTAAATTCGGAAAAGGATACCGATTGGAATGCAAGATGCAGCATGAGCACTATTTACCAATACATTACTTTACTCTTATCAAAATACCAACTTCATGTCCTTTCTTAATGACTTTTTCCAAACAAACCCTCTCCCCGAAGGGGTGAAGTTAACCAAAACATCATCGGAGATAGAAGTTTCGGTCTCAACTGCCAGCATATTCTTGGGCATTATTCTCTCGATATTCACGCTTTTATACCTGTTATTTGCTTGGGGAGCACCGATATTTATTGTGGTTAAAGCCATTGTTAAGATGGATGCTGGGGGCTTTTCTGATTTATTTTGGTCTTTGCTAATCCTGACTCCTTTTATATGGGGTGGGAAGATGTTGCTGGAATTCACCCTCAAAAAGCTCCTGGGAAAGGTCAAGGTATCCATTACCCCTAGCCAATGCACAATTGAAGCAGGCCCTCCACTCTGGAAGTCGAGGCATCAGTTTCGGTGGAAAGAGGTAAGCCAGGTTGAACAACGGTATGGAGCAATTTCCTCTGGCGGAAGTTCAAGGAGAACAGGTCGGTATGGTAATAGCAGTAGGCACACTGGCTCTACAAGCAGTTCTTATGGCTATACAGTGATTACCACCCGCAATGATGAATCCTATGATGTCAATCAAGACAGTGTGATGCAGGACGCCCACCAGCAATTCATCCATGCTTTGCTTAAATATTGCTTTCAGGAACTCCGATACAACTAGCATTGGCAATGTTAAAATATCACTGAAAGGAAAAAGTACGAAGATCCCCCTCTAGCGTAAGTTTAGCGTAACTTGTACCATTATTTATCTATCAATTTCTAGCTACTCTTCGGAACACTGCAAATCACATCAACATCAAACCACAATATAATTGCTCATAAGAAAGATACTCATTGCAAATGAGCATTAGTTGAAGTATCTTCCGTCCTCCTCAAAGAAGCATTCAATATATCTCAAAACTAACGACAAAATGAAAAAATCAAATCGTACATTTTCAAGGGCACTCTTGATCATGATGGTACTCCTTAATGCAGGTATCTTTTCTTGTTCCAACCCCAAAGATAAAAATAAGGCCACTCTTTCCAGCAATTCGGTAAACATCCAAATCTCCTACCCGACCGCGCAAGGTGATCAGCCCTTGGATGGAAGATTGATTTTTTTGATATCAAAACAAATTGACAAAGAACCCCGATTTCAGTTGAGAGATGATTCCAAAACTTGTCAAGGCTTTGGAATGGATGTGCTTGACTGGAAACCGAATAAACCGCTTCAATTTGACTCGAAAGCTTTTGGGTACCCCATTCGAAGCTTTGATAGTCTGCCGTCGGGGGAGTTTTTTGTTCAAGCCGTGTTTCACAAATATGAAACCTTTACTCGGGCCGATGGGCACGTAGTGAAATTGCCTATGGACCGAGGAGAAGGGCAAAAATGGAACAAAGCCCCAGGTAATCTATACTCTACCCCCAAAAAGATCACCATCAGCAATGGACAGTTCCCAAACCTTACCTTAAAACTGGATAAAAAAACACCTCCCATTCCCCAACCAAAGGACACAAAGTATGTGAAGCATATTAAAATAAAAAGCAAGTTGTTAAGTGACTTTTGGGGAAGGGATATGTATTTGGGTGCGCATGTGTTGTTACCCAAAGGATGGGAAACCCACCCGAATGTGAAGTACCCACTTGCGATCATGCATGGGCATTTCCCTAGCGATTTTGGGGGCTTTCGTACCACCCCACCCGATTCCAGCCTTAAACCTGAATACAGTGAGCGATTTAAGGTAGAGGGGTATAATTTGACTGTCCAACAAGAAGCCCATGATTTTTATAAAACCTGGACAGGGCCTAACTTTCCCAGGGTCATTGCCATCAAAATCCAACACCCCACCCCCTACTATGATGACTCGTATGCGGTCAATAGTGCCGCCCAAGGACCTTATGGAGATGCGATTACTTACGAGCTCATCCCGTATATCGAGAAACAATTCAGAGGAATAGGAGAAGGTTGGTCACGGTTTGTTTATG
>CALDJV010000951.1 GCA_937899305.1 uncultured Cytophagaceae bacterium | reverse complement strand
TTTGGTAATGATTTTTTTCAATTGGACCTGATTGAACACTTCTAACAGGATAAAAGTAACCACCGATAAGAACAAGAGGCCTTTCAGAAAATCGGGGCCATTAATTGTTTTATACACTGGCTCGAGGACTTCTGCCAAAGGAAAAAGCGCACCTAAAAAAGCCACCACTCCAATCAATATAAAAGTAGTGAGCCCCAGCCTGGATTTTCGCAAATTCAAGCTATCCAGCATGTCCTCATGCTTCCAAATGTTTTTGGGTTGTTCACCAAAGCTTGCAATGTACAGTTGTTTGGTGCGGGTGGCAGCTTCTTGAAATTTCTTGAAATCTTTTTTGTCGTGGGTAGAGGGAATGTGTTGGATGTTTTTGCCCAAGGTATCACAAAACTGATCGTAAGATTGGGTAAAGATGAGGTGTTGATGCCAGACAATGTCTACAATTTTAGAAGGAGACACCATTCCATTAGAGGTGGCCGCGAGGTACATAAATTTTTTGTACTCTAAAATCGCTTGGTTAGTAAAACTTTTGGTCCAATGATTTTCATCAGCCAACCGGATGGTAAAGCTGTATTCGGCGGGTGGGTTGTCGAAATCGAATGCAACGACTTTGTCCCAGAGTAGTTTGTCCATACTTATTTCGTTTTAGTGAGTTGATCTTCGAATCCGCCAGACTCGATTATTTTCCGTATACCCAGATTTTATTATAATGGGCTTTTTATATTTTACGCGAAATATTCATAAAGGTTTTAGCACTAAACCCTTTTAATAAACAACTAAAAACAGCTTACACTAAAAATATATTTCCCTTCTACAATACTGTTATAACTCAAAAATAAGCCTCTGGATGTGCTGTTTTTGACCCAAAAGTCAAGAGCTTTACTGCTTATTCCGTTGAATCTGTTTTGATATCTTCAAAACGAATGTTGGTAACATAGGTTTTGGCTTCTTTTTTACTCATGTTAGTGAGTGTACACAGCAGGTTATAGCTCTTGGCTTTATTAAATTGATGAACCATATAACTAAGTCTTTTGAGATTGTCTGTTCCCCCTGTTTTTACAATAGCTTGATGAGCATGGAAAACAAAACCACATTCCATACATTGCAATGCGTTAAGCGCAATTGAATCATACCCATATCCATGAATGGTAAGTTTGTCAGATTGACAATCAGGGCATTTGATTTGATAATTCATAAGCAATGAGTATTAGGTTGTTTGTACGAATTGTACTTTTTTACTTGGTAGTAACGGTAATCGTTTTGGGTTTGTTGCAGGGGAAACTTTGGATTATATTACAAAATGTATAGCAAGTAATTTATTGACCTTAAAGGCGTTATGCGCTATCATCATTATTTCCTGCTCATTTGTTTTCCTTATCAGTAAGACCAAATGAAGGGAAGTAGTCGGTCATCATCATGATATATACTCACTCCTATTCGATGGCCTTACTAAAGGGAGGTTGCCTGACAAACTTTTTCTGAAAATCGGACCCTTATTTTGAACATCTACTAAATAATCCTCAAGCGCTCGAGCAAATCTGATTTGTAGGTTTTGCCGATGGGAATGTATTGTTCACCGATAATCAGGTTATTGTCTTCGATGGCTTCTATGCTGTTCAAAGCCACCATATACGAACGATGCACTCGCATAAATGACACTGAGGGAAATTGTTGTTCTAGCTTTTTGAGGGTATGGCTCACCACATATTGCCCTTTGGTGGTTTTGATGACACAATAAATATCTTTGGCCTCAAGCCACAACACATCTTCTAAATGTACTTTCTCGAGGCGACTCTTGGCTTTTACAAAGAAGTGATTGTTCATAAAAAAGCTTTCTGGATGCGATTTGACGGGCTTCACCTGGGGTGGGGTAGCATCATTGTTTTTGGCCGATTTGTATAGAGCAATTTCGATGGCATTGCGCAAAGGTTCGTGCTCTACGGGCTTGATGAGGTAAGCTTGGGGTTCGGTGATTTTGACCCGTTCCAAGGTAGGGCGGTCCGAAAGTGCAGTCAGGAAAATAAATGGAATATCGAAGGTTTTTTTGAGTTGTAGGGCAGTCTCTATGCCATCCAAGGCGCCCGCCAGGTTGATATCCAACAAGATCAAATCTGAAATCTCCTGCTGTAGTGCCTCCAGCAATGCTTCGCCCGAATCTAATACCTGACTCACCTCATAATCCATCTTCTTGAGCATCATTTGTAGATTCTTGGCAATCACCCAATCGTCTTCTACTACCCATACTTTATGCTTTTGTGACATGGCTACCTTCTACTGTTTTGAGTACAAATAAATACCTGTAAAGTATAAAGATAATTTATTTTTCATTGTTAAATTGTTCTCTTGTTACATTGTTTCGCGATGCTTCACAAAACAATGGGATTTGTCGAGCCCACTAACTAAAGGCTCGCTTGGGCAATGAGCCAAAGGTGGAACAATTGAATCAGATAAAACTACGTAACTTAAATGAATCAGGGTATAGCAAAGGTATGGGTCACAATGAGTCTTATTTTGGGTATGCTTGCGGGCACCATTCCCCTAGGACAGGCTCAAGATACCCTCTCTCTAGTGCTTGATACTTCCATTGTGGCTCCAAAGTATTTCGAGGTATTTGCCGATGATACCCAAAAGCAATCGTTGGCTCAGGTAAAAACCCAGCAATTTGTTCCTCTCGGTACAGTTACTCCTTTTCAGCTTACTCCGGTTTACTGGCTACGAATCAGAGTGAAAAATCGCACCAATCAACCTAAAAAATGCTACTTGTATGTGGGCAATTGGGCCTACATTGATTTGTATACCGATGACAACCATTTGGTGGGCAAATCGGGCCGAATGAGAACTTACACTGAACGATCAGTGCCCAATCAACGCCAATGGTTGCGGTATGAACTTGGCCCCCAACAAAGCCAAGTATTGTATTTCCGTTTGCAAGAAACTATGGCCTTTTACCTCAAATCAGCCTTTAAGCTGACCATTCAGCCCCTTGCTCAGGCCCAGAAACAAACCAATAACATTCGTTTTTCGCAAGGAATTTTCTTGGGGATCATCATTGTGATGGCCTTGTACAACCTTTTCATCTTCTTTTCGGTACAAGACGTTAGTTTTTTGTATTATGTATGTTCTATTGTGGGGGTGGGCTTGTATTTTATGTTTTATTACGGTTTTACCCTCGAGTTTGTATGGCCTCGGGCCGCCGTTTGGAACGCCCACGCTTACGGTATTATCGTACCCCTCACTCGCATTACCTGGGTATTGTTTACCAAATCTTACTTGCACCTTCGTGAGTTTCTTCCTCGTTGGAATCGCTGGGTCAATTGGCTCATTTACTTGTACTTGGTGCCCATGCTGTTCACTTTGCTCACCCTCATTACTGGTCGAGATTTTAGTCTGCCCATTATCAATTGGATTGGTACCTTGGGGGTCATTGTATTAAGTGTCATGGTGTTGATGGGCTTTTTGGCTTTGCGGAAAGGTTTCAAACCTGCTCAGTATTTCCTCATTGCCAACATCTTTTTTTCCATTGGACTGATCTTGTTTATATTCGAAGAAACCGGCTATGCTCCAGCCAGCGATGCCACTCGTTACATTGCTCAATTGGGAATTGTGTTTCAGGTAACGTTGTTTTCGTTGGGTTTGGCCAATCGACTCAATTCGGCTCAAAAAGCCTTGGCTCAAAAGGAAATCGAAAAAGAAGTAGAGCGTAAACAATTGATTGAGCAACAAAAAAAACAATTGGAGGTCACCGTAACTGAACGTACTGCCGACTTACAGCAAAAAACCCAAGAGCTGGAAGACACGGTACAAAAACTCCAAAAATCGGAGAAAGACCTTAAAGAACTCAACCACATCAAGGACAAGTTTTTTTCGATCATTTCGCACGACTTACGCAGCCCGTTTGCTACCCTTACTTCTTTTTTGAACATCCTCATCAACTTTGCCGATGAATTTAGCAAAGAGGAAATGGAAGAATTGGCCAAACGCACCCAGCAATCGGTCAAAAACTTGTCTTCGTTGTTGGAAAACTTGCTACAATGGGCGATGAGTCAAATGAACCAAAATCAGTTTCGCCCCCAAGAAATTGTACTGGAAGACATTGTTCGGGAAACGGTAAATTTACTGGCAGTCAGTGCCGAAGAGAAAAAGATTGCCATGGAATGGCGCGTTCCAGATGGTACCCTATTGTATACTGACTACAACATGTTGAGTTTTATTATTCGTAATCTCCTCATCAATGCCATTAAGTATACCCCCGCTCAAGGCTGCATCACCATTACTGCCCAAACCCGAAGTTCTTCAGATGCTCCACCTTGGGTGCAAATCTGCATAGCTGATACGGGCGTCGGTATCCCCGAGGCCGAACTTCCTAAACTCTTCAACGCTCAGGAACACTACACTCGCAAAGGCACCCAAAACGAAAAAGGGGTAGGCCTGGGGTTGATGCTTTGCAAAGAGTTTGTGGAAAAAAGTGGGGGAACAATCACGGTGACCAGTCAACTAAATGAGGGGACGGTGTTTTGTTTTGAGGTGCCAGGAAACAATAGTCCACCGCATTCAGTCCATAGTCCATAGCCAACTGATCATAAGCAACCAACTTTGACTAAAACCACTGTGGAATATTGAGGAAAAGAATAGATTATGTGTAAGGCTGTATCTCAATGTCGTTTAGTTAAGCAAAATAATATCGATTAAAGAACACTGATCAACGATTTTAGAAGGAGGCTGACGCCCTAAAATAGAAATAGTGAAGTTTTTTCCTTCATTATTCGACATTCGTTGATCGATATTCAAGATTCATCTTTGTCAAAATAGCCCTCAACTTAATGACATTGGGCTATATCTTGCCTAAATCATTGAAAATAATTCTGTAAAATGGAAGAAATCAAAAAAATAGAAGAAATTTTAGGTATCAAACTTGAAAAACAACGATACGGACAATCAGGCCTGTATCAAACAAATACTTATTCGCTTCGTCACGAGCACATAGAAAGGTTACAGCTTGATCATGTGGTAATTGATGATTTTTCTATATTATTGCCATACCTACAAAAGTTAAGCAGTTTAGAAATCAATCACTCTACCATTGCTAACTTTTCCCAATTATTAAAACGAAACTATGCTAATCTAAGCCTCAACAATGTAACATTTAAAAATAATAATTGTGATACAGTAGGAAGGCTACCTTGGTGCCTTGTATTTTCAAATATGCAGCTGGATGCCACCTGTTTTGGGGGTCTCCAAAGAAGTAATGTGATAGGTTTTAGACAAATTGAATTTCAAAATTGCCATATAGACAACATCCAGGAACTGAATCATATAGAACAAATCTCTCTTTTACAATTTGATAAAATCACCTTTACTCACACCCCTACAAAAGCTTCAAAAAAACGTACCCGCCGTTTAGATATTAGCAACACCAAATTCAAAGATGTTGCTTTTATTCCTTTTGCTGATTCATTGGAGGATATTGGCTTTAAAAATTGCCAGATTGGTAGTATTGCCGGACTCACTCAATTTCCTCAACTTGAAGAAATCACATTTGATTCGGATACCACCATTGAGGATAAAACGATACCCGAAAGCAATTCTGACAAAAAATTCACCTGCGTTCTCAATCAAGGTAAAAAGCCCTTGGACTTAGGATTGTTTATCCCGATTAAAAATCACATTGATAAACTATACTTGAATAACTATCAGGAAAAAACGATTGATTTTATTGAGGAATTCAAACACGTACAACGGCTATCATTTGATGAATCAATCGTGTATCTAGATGCTTTTCTGCCCATTGCTCAACAGATTAAGGCCATCAGTTTTGCCAATTCTATCATCAAGAAATATAAATACTTTGGGTACTTTAAAAATTTAACCAGTTTTCGCTCCTCAAACTATGACAAGCACAGCAAAGAAGGGCTTAAAACACTGAAGAAGATACTACCGCTAAAAAATCAATTAAAGGTGTTGGATATCGATGAAAGACAAACAGCCCAGGCGTTTCATCTCATCAAAGAATTTACCGCGTTAGAATCTTTCGAAATTGCCTATAAAATTCCTGTACAAACCGCAGAGTACGTTCTTGGCCTATCCAACTTAAAAAAACTCTCATTAAATATTGAAGAGACAGCCGTTACCCTAAGCTTAGAAAAGCTGAAAAATTTAGAGTTTTTAATTTTAGACGTGGAAAGTAATTTTACAGGCTTTGAACACCTCAAGCATTTAAAATCTCTAAAAATTGGGGATGCCACTTCAAGCCCCACCTTAGATGTCAACGCTTTGCCTAAAATGGAAAGCCTAAAGCGTCTGAGTATGGTGAGTTATGATTATGAGATAAAAGGACTGGCCCAATTTCCTAACTTAGAGGCCTTGAGGATCAAAGGAAGCCCTAAAGTAACGCTGGCGAAGCTTGAGAAACTCAAGGTATTGAGCTTAGAAAATTCGTCTATCCCAGATTTTTCTACCTTTGAAGAATTGCCCAAGCTGGAAAAATTAGACCTATCAAGCATCTTTGACAAACTAGGTTTGGAAGGTTTTCATAAATTTAAAAACCTAAAATCTTTAACTTTTTTAGAAAGTAACGTGGATGATATCTCGCTTTTGGAGCCCCTCAAACAGTTGGAATACCTTGATTTGTATTATACTAATGTTTCAGACGTGCGCGTGCTCAACACCTTACCCAAACTAAAGGAGGTAAACCTGGCGGTGGCTTCATATCATGCTGATGAACTAGAGGAACAATTGGACAAACCCGAGATTGCGATTTATTGTGGGTTGCCTAACGTAAACCTCTGGATTTGGGATGAAGATGAATTTGGGATTTAAGGGTAAAAGTGAGGTTGCTATACTCAACCCAATTTTTACCCAAAACCAATAGTTACTCATCCTTCAACACCTTGGCTGGATTGACTCTAGTAGTTTGCCAAATAAATGGACTAATGGTGAGCACAGTAGTCACTAGAGATATCAAGGCAGTCAAGGCAATGTGTCTCAGGTCAATCGCGATATGATAGGCAAAATCTTCCAGCCAGGCCTGCATCACATAATAGGCCAGGGCCATTCCTATGATTGAGGCGATGGCTATCCATATCGCATAAGATTTGAACACCCAACCCACAATTTGTTTGACCGAGGCGCCTAACACCTTGTGAATGCCGATTTCTTTTTGGTTTTCTTGCAAAGCATGGGCGGCCAATCCAAACAAGCCCAGGCAGGCAATCAAGATGGCCAACAAAGCAAAATAGTTCATGGCCTTGAGCAAACTTTGCTCGCTGATGTATAATTGCTCAAAGTCGGCATCTAAAAAACGGTATTCAAAAGGATATGCGGGGTTATGTTTCTGCCATACTTTATGGACACTGGCCAACTCTTGCGCAACATTTTCTCCTTTGAGCTTTATATAACTCTGATTGAAGTTTGAAATGAGCGCAAAAGACAAGGGGGTTATTTTATTGTAAAGCGATTTGAAATGATAATCTTTCACCACTCCTATCACTTTTACCTTTTTACCATGCATATCTATCGTGGTATTCACTGGATTTTTGAGTCCCATCATATGCACGGCCTTTTCGTTCAGCAGAATGCATTGCTTGTCTTGGGCAAATTCTTTGGAAAAACCCCGACCTTCCTTCAACTTGATCCCAAAGGTTTGGAGGTAATCATAATCAACCCAAGCAGTATTCATTGGTATTTTTCGTCCATCCGGCAAATCCATCCAACCATCACTCAAATAATTGGTAATATGATGCCGCGCCCCCGAAACATTTTTTACTCCGGACAGCTTCAATAAGTCATTCTTTAGCCTTGGGTAATAATTTGGATCTTTGGCTTGTTGAGCATAATTGAGGTCAAAGCTGATCATATGGTCACTATTAAAACCCAAGTTTTTGTGACTAATGTAGTTAAACTGATGGTAAATGATGAGGGTAGTCATGACCAATGCAGTGGACAAAGAAAACTGCACAATCATCAAACTTCGTTTTAGTTTTCGCCCCTTTTTACTCTTCGAGAACTTGCCCTTCAATACCTTGGTAGGCACAAAATCGGCCAACACAAATGCCGGATAACTACCTGCCAATAGACCAGTGAACAATACTCCCCCTAAGAGGTACAGGATAAAACGTAGGCCAAAAAAATGAATGCTTAGCTTTTTGCCTACCATATGGTTGAACTCAGGCAAGAACAACTCCACGATGGTGATGCCAATGATGGAGGCAATCAAGGTAACAAACAATGCTTCGCCCAGAAACTGTTGAATGAGCTGGCCTCGGGTAGCCCCTACTACTTTGCGTAGGCCTACTTCTTTGGCTCGTCGCAAAGACAACGACGTAGACAAATTGACAAAGTTGACGCAGGCAATCAAGAAAATAAACAGGGCAATTAACCCCAGCATGTATACTTGCTGGATTCGTGGGCTTTTGCCCTCTACTTGGCTGTATAAGTATATGTTGTTTACGGGCTGCAAAAAAAGTGAGACTTTTGATTCTGGGTAATGCCGCTTGATGATGTTGGCTACTTTGGCGTTGGCCAGACGGGCATTGTCTTTTTTGTGCAACAATACATAGGTATTCAACCAATTGCCTCGATTCCAGGCCGTAAAAAGCTTGGGGTTTACATTTTTTTGGAGACGCGTCGTCGGCATTACAAAATTGAACTGAAGGTGAGATTGGGTGGGGATGTCTTTGACTACTCCAGTTACCTTTGCACTAAACGACTCACTTATTTTGAGGGTTTTACCCAACGGATTTTGGTTGCCAAAGTATTTGTAGGCGAGGCTTTGGGTAATCACTACCACATTTACCCCATTGAGGGCCGTTTTTGGATTTCCCTTGGTAAAAGGAAAGCTAAACATCTCAAAAAACTGTCTCCCCGCATAAATGCCTTTTTCGTAGCTTTTCTTGCCTTCATAATCTAGCAAATGCTTGGTATTGTACACTCGGATAGATTGGGCAACCTCCGGAATTTCATTTTTCAAAGCAGGAGTCAAGGGAGCAGGTGTTCCCGAAATCTCGGTAATGGTATTGTCTTGGGTTTCATTACCCATCACCATAAATAGCCGCTCTTTTTGGGTATGAAATTGATCATAGCTCAGTTCGTCTTGTATCCAGGCCACGATCAAAACACAGGTAGCAATGCCCAGGGCAAGCCCAAGAATATTTACGGTAGAATGAATCTTATTACTGAATAAATTCCTAAAAGCGATTTTAATGTAATTCTTTAACATGGTAT